>JAITJP010000346.1 GCA_031278835.1 Deltaproteobacteria bacterium | reverse complement strand
AAAAATAATAAAAATTTTGCCCTGGCCTTTTGACCGAAAACTCTGAGCTGACCCCCCGGTCAAAACCGGCCCGTAATCGCTTAAAAAGCCCCCTGAGCGCCCCAGCTCGAGCTAATTGGCCCCACAACCTAGGCCAAAGCCTCTGAGGCCTTCTGGCCGCTTCTGGAGGGGGCTAAAGACCCTGGGAGACTAAAGACCCTGGGGGACTAAAGACCCTGGGGCCCTGGGGGCCCTGGGGGCCCTGGGCGAAAACACCGGCGTGGCTGGTCAAAGCCAGGCTCATTAAAACTCGGGCGAGAAAAAAATTAAAGCTCCAAAAGCTCAATAAACCATTAAAAAATGGTAAAAAAGATCTGGTAACAATAATTTTACAAAAATAAAATCTTATTGTCTTAATAATGGAATTGCCTATGAAGTAAATTAATTGTCTTGACTAAGAAACTGAATGAAAAGTGATTATACCCAGGAAAATTTGTTCCAAAATATGAGCGTGGGCTTTTAAGCCATTTCCAGATCTAGGGAATAATTTTAACGGACTTTTAGAGAAAAGTCCAGAAATTTTGAACTAAACTAATGGCAAAGATTGACTTTACCAGAAGCTGGCCCGGGCCCCCAGCCCAATAGCCAATAATGGCGCGGCTTTTGAATAATCAAATCTTTATGAAATCAATGATTTTTTGGGATTAACTAAGAGATGAAAAAGACAGGGGAAAAGTAAAAAACCCTGAAAGGCTCAATGAGAAAGGAGCGGCGGGGAGAATAAAAAGCCAGGACCAGCCCGGCTTTAGAAAAAAACATTCAAACAAAATAAAAGGGCCGAAGGCGGAAAGCCAGGTTTTTCCGCGCTCCGGCCCAGTCCCGGTGTGGACAACACAAGCAGGATTGCGATCAACAGGTGGGAGGCTGTGGTATTGAATCCAAATGTGTCGACCGATCAAATTTTACTAAAATTGAATCTCAATTGCAATAGTTTTTTTAAAAATTAATCTGAATAAATTTGCCACCTTACAGATTTGACCAAAAAAAATTTTCTCCAAAATCCATTTTTTTTAAAAAATCCGGCCCTGGCTTCAAAAAAACCCCGCTCCAAAGCTTCCCCCATCAGAACCATAAAAATCCAAAAATTATTCAAAAAATTTTAGTATAAGATATTGTAGGCAATCTTTTTTAATTTTTAACTATTCTTTAATTGATTATCAAAAGAAAAAATCCCATAAAAATAAATAACTTTCTATATAATAAAAAATTATATTTGACTTATATTGATTTTTAAGTTTATAAAAAAAAAAGAAACCCCGGGCATTTTTTTCAAACCCTGGCCGGCCCGGTTCTGGTCCGGGCCCCGCCCAGCCAAAACCAACTGAGCCTTGGCCAAAAAAATCACCAAAAGGGCCCGGCGGCTTTTTGCTTAAAAAGCTGGCTCGGGCCCGGGCTCGGGCCCGGGCTTGACTCAGAAGCTAGTTCATTTCAGTAGGAAAAAACTAGAGGCTCATATAGGGGACAAATTTTCCTATCGAGCCTCTGGGTGAACGAAAAGTTGACCTGGTCAAGGCTTGGCTTTGGCCAAAAAAGCCTCGGAAGGGCCGCTTTTGGAAAAAAGTAAAAAAAAGGCTCTAGGACAAATAGCTTTTGTCCCTTTGGTTAACAGTGCTAATTTAATCATAAAAGGTGCCCATCTAGCCGGGTCAGTGCTTCTTTTTTGGCCAGCGAATCGTGAAAAAAAAGGGCTTTTTCGAGAGAGGCCCTCTTTTTGGCACGCAAAGTGCATTAGTAAAAAAGCAGTTGATGCCAGGGACAGAATTGGGATCCCCCGAACTGCCGGACTTGTCCTAATTACCGCCGCGTTCCCTCACAAATGATCATTTAGATCAAGAAAGCTATTGCCTCCCTGGCGGCAAATCCTCACAATACCTTCCATTACACCGGCAGTTGACAGACGGGACGACCACAGGTCGATCCCGTCTGACTGTTTCTAGGCCTGGAAAAAGGCCCATGTTTCCGCCGCCTAATCAAGCCCCAGAAATCCAATTGTTGGCCAATCGAGTTTTCTAAAAAAACCAGCCCCAGTCTTTATAAATCTAACTATTACTATAATTTTAAACTAGTTAGTAAACAAATCTTCAAAAAAATCAGCCTGGCCCCATGGGCTCAACTCCCCAATAATCACTAAAATATTCAACTAGATAGAATAAGTATCCTGGCCCAGCTAGAAAATCACTCCATGGTTTGATTTTTGAGCTGATAAGTAGAAAATTCCAATAGTTACTAAAAAAATATGGAAAAATGGCCAAACTTAGTCCATTTTGCTAGGTAAACAATAATTACTATAATATCCAAATGGTTGTAAAACGTGTTGGGGCAAAGAAGGCCAAAAGCCCTGTCCTGTCATAACCCTCCAATGATTACTAAAATATTTACATAGTTGTGAAAGGAGTTCCCATGAAAATGGAGCTGGGATTTTCAGGCCAAAAAAGCCCGCCTTTAATTTTAACAAATGGAAAAAAGTCGGATTAGTTACTTAACGTAGACCAAAATTACGCAAAATTATTAATATTTGATAGGTGAGCCAAGGTCAGACAAGTTCCGGTCTCTTTGGACCTAACTTAGGGGGCTCTTAATCTTAAGAAATTGTCGCCTGGCCCAAGAGAAAAACACTGTCCTTTTATGGCCTGGACATGGTGCCTTAATATTGGGCTAGGATAGATTGATTAAAGGAGCTTTTAGGATATTATCAGGACTAAGATTAGCTTAATGCCAAAAAGTACTGTCAAGGGTGTTTTTTTAGCTAATTTTTAAAATATCAACAAAAGGGCGCCCGGGCCAGGTCCGGGCGGAACCCGGGCCCTGGTCTTTGGGCCTGTTACTTTGGGCTGGGGGGCTTTGAGACTAAAAGCCCCGGGCCATCAGATCTTCGATGGTTAGGCCACTGGTTGGCTTTGAATCTGGCTGGGAGGTTGGGCTTGGGGCCGAGGGGGCCATTAGGGCCGAGCCTTCCAGAAGCCTTTTGACGTAGCGGCCTAAGATATCGACTTCCAGGTTAAAGGTCTGGCCAGGGTGTTTGCTGGCCAGGGTGGTCAGCTTTAAAGTATGGGGGATGAGGTTTACGGTCACGGAGTTTTCGGTAACCAGGTTTACGGTTAAGCTGATGCCGTCCAGGGCCACCGAGCCCTTGGTCACCACCAAGGGCGAAAGCTCGGAGGGTATGGAAAAAACGTACTTTAGGCTATGGCCATCTGAGGCCTTCAGAAAAAGGGTGGCAAGGGCGTCAACGTGGCCAGTGACCAGATGACCGCCCAGGCGGTCGGTTAAGCGTAGGGCCCTTTCCAGATTGACCAAGTCTTGGGAAGCCAGGGTGGTTAAGCTTAAGGTTTCCTTGGAGGCGAAGGCCTGAAAAGCCCTGGGGCCTTTGGTCTGGGTCACGGTCAGGCAGACCCCGGAGACGGCGATGGATTCACCCACCACTAGGGGTGAATCCCAGTCAAAGTGGCTTTCCACGGTCAGAAGGAACTCTGAACCCTGGCGCTTGCGCGAGGTGATTTGGCCAAGGCCTAGAGCGATGCCGGTAAACATGAAGGGTTTGTCCTTATGGAGGGGCTTAAATTAGTTTTAAGAGCCTGGATTTTGGAAATCTGGCTTAGCCCAGCTTTAGCGATCCTGGTCTTGGCTTTGGTCAAAGTCATGGCCGTAGAGCTCGTCTAAATCTTCATTAAGACTGCCGTAGCCAATGACCGGCGAGACGGTTTGATGGGGGGCGGCGGCAAAGGCCCCCTGGGGTCTTAGGACCAGATGGATATCCGGGCCCATGCGGCCCAGTTTTAAGATATCGACTTCCGAGGCCAGGCTTAAGGTATCCAGGCCCCGGCCGCCCAAAAGGGAAGGGGAATCGCTGCCGCCCAAAAATATTGGGGCCATAAACATGTGAATCAAGTCAACCACGTTCTCCTCGATTAGGGCCGAGGAGGCCAGGGTGGCCCCGGGTTCGATTAGGACGCTTTGCAGCCCGGCCTTGCCGATTTCGTCAATAACGGCCGATAAGGAAAGTAGACCGCTGGGAGCTTTGGGCACCTCCCAGACGGTGTGGCCTTGACGGCGCAGGTTGTCTTTGGCCTTTTGGTCAGCCTCAAAGGAAGAAACCACCACGGTGGGGCCGCCCAGTTTGGGATCAAAAAGCTTTAGGTCCCTGGGCAGTTTTAAAAGGGGGTCCAAAACGACCCGCCAGGGCTGGTTGTGCATTTTGCGACGGCCCCAGGGCCTGGCCGAGAGTTCGGGATTGTCTTTGGCGGCGGTGGTCCGGCCGATTAAAACGGCGTCCACCCCGGCCCTAATATGATGACTAAAGTTTCTGGAGGCCTTGGAACTAATCCACCTGGAGTCGCCGGTGCGGGTGGCGATTTTTCCGTCCAAGCTGGCCGCCGTTTTTAGGATAACGAAGGGTTTTTTTTGAATGACGTATTTAAAGAAAAACTGGTTTAAATCCCAGGCCTCGTCGGCCAATAAACCGCGATCGACTTGAATCCCGGCCTCCTCCAGACGGTTAGCCCCACCGGCGGCAATGGGGTTGGGATCGGGAACCGAGTAGTAGACCTTGGAGACGCCGCTTTGGATGATGACCTCGGAGCAGGGGCCGGTTCGGCCTTGATGATTGCAGGGCTCAAGATTTAGATAGAGTTCGGAGCCTTTGGCCTTGGAGCCGGCCTCGGCCAAAGCCGCGGCTTCGGCGTGGGGCTGCCCTGGACCGGTGTGCCAACTTTTGGCGATTATTTTGCCTTTTTTGACCAAGACGGCTCCCACCATGGGATTTGGTGAAACCAAGCCCCAACCTTGACGAGCCAGTCTTAAGGCTTCTCGCATAAAAGCCGTCTCCTTGGGTGTCCACCGGGCCATAAATACTCCTTTGAAAATGGCTCTCCATCGAAGCGAGCTAGGCTAACTCCAAAGGGGGTTGACCCGATTACTCGGGACCAATAATTCCGCTGGCCATGTCTTATTATTACATGGAAACGGTGTAATGATCAAGCCGAGAGGCTCCAGTAAGCCAAATGACCAGGTCTTGCTTTGGTTAAAGTTATGGCCTAACCCTGGTTAAAATTTCTAAAAAGAAAATAAGTTAATAAAAAATTTATTAAAATTAAAAAGCCTTGATCAAAATTAAAATTATCTAATAAAATTACCCTTATATAATTAGATAACTAATTTATAACCGCAAAATTTAGGCTCCAGGATGATAGAATCTAAGGGCCCAGGGCCTGGCCCAAAGCAGGGCCAGGCCCTTAACAAACCAGACTAAAGGCTATAATTTACAAGGTATAGGATAACTTAGATAGGGCAGAAAAACCAATCATAAATTTTTGTTAATAATGCCAGATTATTAAGTCAAAAAGCCCTGTAAAAACTGTTTTTATCAAAGCTAAAAGGGCCTAATAAGTATTTTTAGACAAAAAATCAACCAGCGGCGATTTTTAAAGCCGCTTAGCTCTTGGAAAACTCAAAGTCAGTTAAAACTTTTGCTTGGTTATGTCCAGATAAATTGATACTTTTCATATTACTAATTTAGCTTAATATATTATTAGATAGACTTAGCAAAGATTATTAACTTCCTAGATAGCTATACGATCGTTATTATAAGTCCAAGCTAAAATTTTATACCTTAAGAAGATCTTCGGCTAAAAAATTTAGTGGTAAATCATGGCTCAACTGAGTTATTATGATTTTAAGGCTAAATAAGATTGGTCTAATCAAATATGAAATAAGCAGAGGCTCTAATAGCCTCAAAAATATTTTATGGCGCCAATAATTTATAAGGCTGTGAGCAGGTAATTCGCTTTATAGAATCACTAATTTTTGGGAACAAAAAAAGTTGTTGCTTTTAAAATAAAGTTATGTATAATTTAAAAGTCGAAAGACAGAATTCCAGTACTCCCGCCTTAAATTATATAATTCTATATAGCCCGTAATCAGAAAGTGCCTAGACGGGAGAAAAATTTAAGGATCGCTCTCTTGTTAAAGGCTTATTTTTATGATAAAACCATATCTTAAATGAGCTTCCAAGCCAATAAAAATAAGTCTCATAGCTAATTAAGCCCTCGTAAAGATTGAACTGAATGGAATTAAAACTGCTCTAAAGCATAATTTTATAACGCTAAAAATATACCAAAATAATAAAATCTATTTTTTCATCGAAATTAACCAGACAAAAAATAACAAACAAGGAAAAAATTTAATATTAATGGCCATTGTCCTAGGCCTGGAGCCTGACCGATTAAGGCCCAGGGCTAGAGCTAGCCATGGAAAAGCCTGGTCC
>JAITJP010000149.1 GCA_031278835.1 Deltaproteobacteria bacterium | reverse complement strand
TAAGAATCAATGATTATTTATGCCTTCTATTCTAACTCACTCCTTCTAGCCCCCGCTTTGGTCTAGGCCCTTAGGCCTTTGTCTATCTTGGAGGCCTTTCAAAATCATCACCTTAACTTTAGTATGCTTATCCGGGCCTTGACCCTAAGCCTTTCTAAGGGCCGCCTTTCTGGTTGATTGCCCTTTTTCCATCTCCAAACTTGGCCCAGGGGCCATTTGACCAAAAAGGCCCCTAAATTAAAGAGTTTAAATATTCCCTTGTTGAAGTATGGCTCAGCCCAGACTTGGTTGGCTTGTGGCGGCCCAGACTTGGATGGGATTAGTTTGGCCATGCTTGGAGATTTGTATTTTATAAATACTTAGTGCTTTTTTGTTTGCCTGGGGGGTAAAAAAAAATTTTGGCCGGGGTAAAGGAGGGGGGGGTTTGGGGAAGATTTATTTTTTGGCTCAGCTTTTGGAGTAAAAACTTTAGGCCATTTGGGGACTTTGGTTTTGGGAGAGGCTTAGGGCGGTGGCTGGGCTTTGATGGTTTGGTCACCGACGGTCTTGGGGGATTACCACCGGTGACCCATGAAGGGGATTGATTTTTGGGCCAGGTTTTCGCTTAAGGGAACTTTGGGCTTTAGGGCAGGGTATCAAAGTCCAAAGCGAAATTATTTAGATTGATTTTATGGATATCGGTTTGCCCTTTCTCCAAAAAGAAGTTGGCCAATTGGAGGCGTTTGTCCGAAAGGGCCCAGGGGCCTTGGTAAGCCAAAAGGGCTCTTAGGTCCTCTTGGCCTAGTTCCAGGCCAATGCCGATGGCCAGTAAGGTGGGCTGGTTGGGCTCAACCCCGTACAGGATATTTTTAAGTTCAAGGTTTTTAAGGTTAGACTTGGCGGCCAGCTCGTTTGGCTTTAGACCCTTGTTGCCCATCATGTTGGCGATTTGGGTGCCCAGCTGTTCGCTGAAAGGTGAGCTATCGGGGCCATAATTTAAGGCCTCGATTTTATAGATATTAGACAAAAGGGCCGGGTCGACAAACTCGCCCTTGGAGCCCAGGATGATTAAATAAACAACCATGTCCGGGTCTTCGTAAAGGTATTCGCCGATGGCCTCCACGGCTACTTCGGCGGCTTGTTGCCTGGGGTAGCCAAAGATGCCGGCCGAAAGCAGGGGAAAGGCGATTGAATCCAAGCCGTTTTGTTTAGCCAAAGTCAGGCTACTTTTGTAGCTAGAAGTCAATTGACGCCGCTCGCCGGAGTTACCTCCGTACCAAACCGGGCCCACGGTGTGGATTATTTTTTTGGCCGGTAAATTGTAAGCGCTGGTAATGACCGCCTCCCCGGTTTTGCAACCACCCAGGGCCTGGCATTCCTTGGAAAGTTCACTGGCCCCGGCCGCCTTAAAAATGGCCCCACACACTCCCCCACCCATGGCCAACTGATTGTTGGCGGCGTTTACCACCGCCCCAACCTCCATGGCCACGATATCTTGACTGACCAGTCTTAAAGGCACTTGATCCTCCTTTTTCAAGGTAAAAACAATTATATAACCATACGATATCTATGGTTTAATATACGAAAATTTAAAGATTTAAATTAAGCAAAGTTCTATTTAAAAGATTAATATATCATCACGTTATTAACTTAGACCATTAATAAGCGTGTTAATATACTTATCAGTAAAAACAAAATAGATTTTTTTGAAAAAGAGACGGTAGAGATTGCTTAGTAAGCACTAAACAATACAGAAATTTATTTTATCATTACGGCAATTTAATCTTTAATTTTTAAGAAAATATTTACCTGTTATTGCCTTAAATAAAGCAAATTAACTATAGAAATAAAGTTTAAAAGTTAAACAAGATTAAATTTGCTATAAAAAGTCAATGTTTAAGTAACAATGGCTTTGGGCCAGCCGGCTTGGTAAATTGACCTGGGCCGATCAGGACTAACCAAAACTCTTTGACCTGGTCCCTAAACAGGGGGATTTACTGGCCTAAGGGCGGTTAAGGGGCCTTGGGCTAGCTTTTTTTAATCAAAGCCCTAGCCAGTCTAGGCTTAGCCTGGGATCCGGGACTCCGTGGCCCCGAGGCCACGGAGCGATTTTTTTTGGTGGAAAATTTTTTTTGAGCGGTTACATGGTGTCTAAAATTTTTAGGGTTTCCACGATCTTGCCGCCCAGGATTTCGGTCATGTCACGTTCTTTGGCGAAATAATCGTGTATCGTATCATCCAGAGTATCGGCCACGATTCGAAGGTTAAACCAAGGCACCTTAAGCAGAGAGTTACCGATAAAGGCGTAAACGCCGCTCTCCATGTCGCAAGCCAAGCAATTAAAGGTGGCCCCTAGATTAAGCTTATGATCCGTTCCGCTGACAAAGGCTTCCGAGGTTAGTAAGTTTCCTCGGATAAAGTCATTGGTGGGCAGTTTATCAAGAAGGTTGACCACCAAGTCATCTTGGCAATAAATGGTCATTTTCTCGACCTGCTGAGGTTCCGGCGGCTGGTAGTCAAACCAGCCGTAAGGGCTTACGGTAACCTCTGGACCCTTTTCCATGCGCCAATCGGAGATGACCGCCCCATTGGAAACCACGGTGTCGCCGTGCCTAAGCTTTAAGGAAAGTGAGCCCGAGGTTCCTGTCCCGATCATGACCAAGGGCGGTTTTTTAGCCGTTATTCTGGGGATAAGCTCCTTGGTGGCCCCAAAGGTGGCGTTAATGCGGCCCGGACCGCAGTCGATGACCGAACAGCTTAGTTTTTTGAAGCCCTGGCGGCCCACGCTTTGGCTAACCGAGCGAAATTCATTTGGCGTTGAGGTGAAAATCAAAACCTCGTGGCTCGCGGGCGATTTTGGGGCGGACAAAACCAGAACTCCTTTTTTTATGGACTAAATATGCTTAAGCTCATTGATTAGATGGTCAAAAAAAATTCCAGAGGCCCTCTGGCGGCTATCAGAAAAGGTAAAGCCCCAATCAAAAAAAAGCCCGGCCAGAGTTGGTTTGGTTTCGATTGTCATTATACTAAAACTAAACTATTTTTGTAACTTAAAAATCCAATGGCCTTTTTTAACAGAGTTGAGATTAACACTACCAGGGCAATAGTTTTTATTTTAGCGCATATCTTTACTATTTTTTTACAATTATTTTATGACATTAGTGAATTAATGTACTTTCAGATTAACACTTTCATGTTAAAAAAGACTAGACTAGCGGATAAAAATAAAGCCAAGGTCTAGACAAAGGGCCCGAAAATAACCAAGCCATAGACTGCTTATAAGCCCAAGCCGGGCTCTATATCACTTAACAAGGTCAGGGCCTGTAAAAAAAACCTGTGACCGTCTATTTTGGAAGCGCCTCTGGGCCGGGGCCTCTGGGTCGGGCTTGACATTTTGGGGGCCTTGGGCCTGGGCCTCTGGGGCAAGGGGGGGCTGTGGCCTTGAGGGGCGGGCCTTAAGGGGCGGTCTGGTTAGGTCTGGGGGCGACTATTTGGGCGCCTTGGGTGCGGGCCTCTGGCCGGGGCACCAGCGGGTTTTCGGTCAGGGGCTAGGCGGGGCCTCTTGGGGCTCCAGGCGCTCCAGGGCGATGATTGAGGGCAGCGAGGGGGTCAGATCGTCAATTTGAAAATTACCCAAAAAACTATTTGAGTAACGGCCAAACTGAAACTCTGGTCCGTTGGGGCCGTTAAAGGCCAACTGGGTTTCCAAGCCGCCGTCTAAGCCCAAGGCCGAGACCAGGCCTAGCTTGGAGCTAAGCAAAGCCAGATCCGACATGGTGATGGCCCCTTTGACCACGACTATGACAAAGTTGCCGGCCTGGTCGTGGCCCAAAACGGCCCGGCTGGCTAGGCGTTCGGTGGTTTTGACCCTAACCCGGCCCAGGCTATCCAAGACCATGTAGGACTGAATGACCGTGTCATAGGCTTGAGGGCTCAAGCGCTCATTTGGGGTGAGTTCTCGATCGAGCAGGCTGACTTTTGGCTGGTTGGCCTCCGGAGACTTAGGATCCAGGAGCCAAAAGCCTTTAAAGGTCGAGTGTTCGGGGCCGCCCAGGTCTTGGCCTTGTCGCCTTAGGGAGCCCATGTAGGAGCGATTTGGGTAATACTGCCCGCCGTTTATGATAAACGGGGCATTGGGCAGTCTTTTGGCCCAGGCCTTGACCGTGCCCGGGAAGTCTTGCCAGCTCTGACGTTCGGACTCATGGTAGGGGGCTAGCCTAAAATGCTCCGGGGAGGCCTTGACCAAAATAATCTCTTTGGGACCAAGCCGAGGACCGAATCGGGCCAGGGTTGAGGCCCGAAAAAGACCCTCTTCCAATCGTTCCCAAACAAAGGGCTCAAAGTAAGGCCCTTGGGAGAGGTTTAGTTTAGCCTGGGCTAGGCATTTTTCTAAAATAAGTTGATTTTTTGAGTAATCTTGGGAATTGGCTGGCTGGCTGGTCGCGGTTTGAGGCCAGGGCTTTTTAGCTTGGGCTGGGGGATTATTGAGCTTGGCTTTGGGGGCTTGATGATTTGGCTTGGCCGCCGGGTCATTGGCGGAGTACTTTTCCAGGCTTAGGTTTTCCCGTCCAAAGGGTCGGGCGTCCCTGATGAGATTTAGGCTTAGCTGGCCGCTGGGATCTTTAGCTGGGCACTCGATTTCCAAGGCCATGGGCCAGGAAGACAGATGGTCAGAAAAACCCATGGCCAGGCGGGTTTGGGGAAGTCCATCGGCTTGGGGCACCAGGGTTTCTCGCCAAAAAAGATCGCCCAGGGGTTTGGCTCCGGCCGAACGGGCTTGGGAGGGGCCCAGCCAAGGGGCTAAGGCCCAGAGCTCGGAGCGCAAAAGGCTGCCTTCGGGAAAATCCGAGGGACTTAGTTCGGGCCCCGAGGCCATGGCCAAGCATCCGGAAAAAACCATGACCGAGAGAGCGGCTAAATATAATGTTTGGCAAAAATAGCGGATCATGATAAAGTGCTAAAAAAAAATAATAGCGGCTTTTGATTTTTTGCCCTCCGATTTCGGAAAGGCTTGAGGACTTGGCTTGCGATAGAAAAGCCATGCCCTATATATCTTTGAAGGTTACCGGCCGCCTCCGGTTGGAAGCGACTTGGCTCAAGTTTGATTCTACCATAATCTTGAGCTTGTCAAGCAAAATAGACAAAAGCCTTTCTCTTAGAAAAATCAAATTAAACAACATCTTGGTTCAGGTACTTCCCGAAAGAACAATCTCTTTCAAAAATATCTAGGCCAGCCTTGAAAAAAAGGGCTGGGCTGATTTAACCCGTACATAAGGAGCTGAAATGACGGCACAAATCATCAAAGGCCTACCGGTGGCCAACGCCATCCGTGAAGAACTCATCCCGAAAGTAAAAGAACTCTCGGCTAAAGGGATCCAGCCAAAACTGGCGGTTATCTTGGCCGGTGGTGATGACGCCTCCAGGGTTTACGCCCAATCCAAGGAAAAGGTTGGCGACAAGCTGGGCATTAAAGTCGAGATCCACGTGCGTCCCGATGAGGTCAAGGAAGAAGAACTCCTGAAACTGGTCGACGATCTTAACGCCGATCCCAAGGTCCACGGCATCCTGGTCGAGCTCCCCTTACCCAAACATATCCAAAAAGAACTGGTCATGAACCGTCTTGATCCCAAAAAGGACGTTGACGGCGTTCACCCGGTTAACCGCGGTTATCTCTTGGGCGGCCAGGAGCACTTGGCCCTGGTCCCGGCCACGCCCCTTTCCTGCATTGAGCTCATCCAGCGCAGCGGCGTTGAACTAAAGGGCAAGAGGGTGGCCTTGGTCGGCCGAGGTGACACGGTTGGCCGTCCCCTGGCTAGCTTACTAATTAAGCGCGACGCCACCATTACCGTTTGCCACACCAAGACGGTCGATATCGCCTCCATCACCAAGGCGGCCGAAATCGTCGTGGCCGCCGCCGGTTTCCCGGGCTTGGTTAAGGCCAGCATGCTGTCCCCGGGCCAAATCGTCATTGACGCTGGCATTAATCAACTGCCCGACAATTCCATCATCGGCGACGTTGAGCCGGCCGCGGCCGAGGTTGTGGCCTTTTTGACCCCGGTTCCGGGTGGGGTGGGCTCCCTGACCACCAGCATCATCATGAGTAACCTCCTAAAGGCCGTTCAATTGCAGGGTCTGGGCTAAGGGCCTGGCCGTTCGCACCTAGCCAAGCTTTCGGCCAAGGAACTGTAAAGGGTTCCCCCACCAAGGTTACTTACCAAATAATTGACCAAAATCTGGCCCGGGCCCTTGAGGGGGCCGGGCCAGTAAACGACCGCCTTTTGGCAAAATGAGATAAAAATGTCCCACCACATCAGTTACGACATGTCTATCAACGAGTTTCTTTCCGTGGCCGCCTCCAGCGCTCACGTGCCCGGCGGCGGTAACGTTTCCGCCGTGGTGGCCACCCTTGGCGCCTCCATGGGGGCCATGGTGGCCAGTTTGACCAAGGGCAAGAAAGGCTACGAAGAGTATCAGGAGCAAAACGAGGCCATTTTAAAGACCTTTATGGAGGGCATCGAGGCCCTAAAGGTCATGACCCTGGCTGACATTCAGGCTTTTGACGAATACATGGCCACCTTCAAGCTGCCCAAAGACACCGATGAGCAGAAAAAAGCCCGCGGCGAGGCCATCCAGGCCGCCGGTCAAAAGGCTACCCTGGCTCCCCTAAACGTCTGCCGCAAGTGCTTGGAGCTTATGAAAGAAGCCCACAAGCTGGCCCCCTTTGGCAACAAGGGGGCCATCAGTGACTGCGGCGTCTCGGCCATCATCTTGGAAGCGGCCATTCGGGCGGCCATGCTCTCGGTTGACATCAATCTGCCCAGCATCAAAGACCAAGACTTTGTCAAAAACGTCAAGGCCGAACGGGCCTTAATCTTCACCGAGGCCGAGGAACTCAAGGTCGATATCCTCTACCACATGAGAGCCCGCTGGTAACCAGGGCCCCAACAAAAACCCCGCTCCCTTTTTTCCCATAAGCGGCTGGGCGCCCATGGCCCAGCCGCTTTTTTTCTTTCTAGGCCTAATTCCCTTGGCCCCAAAAATCACGCAATTACTTAATAAAACTGGACAAATCTCAAATCCAAGCCGCCAAAGTGAGTCAAGCTTTCCCGAAAAAAAAACCCTTTCCCTTTCGTTTTTTTTATTAGTATTTTTATTTAGTTAACCCCTAAGCCGCTTTGGCCTCCCAGCCTGGCCCCATGGTTGGCCCCAGGGTTGGCCCGCCCCGAAAAAAAAAGTTCCCAATTAACCAGCCGGGCCGCTTGAACCAAAAGAGCGCCTAAGGCCCTCAGAGCCGCTCAGGGCCCTTGACCCAGTTTTGGTACCAGATCAGCTCTTGAAAGCCGGCTACGGGTCGATTTTGGGCCTTTACGGGCCTGTTTTTGATGGGCCCGCGCTTTCAATTTTCACCGCTTAGCCCATGGCCCAGTTGGCCTAGCCCAAGCCCCAAAGGTCATTTCCGCCCTGAGCCAAGGCGCTGGTCACCATTAGCCAAGAAAGCAAACTCAAGGTTTTCTTTACATTTTAGATAAGTTAAGCTCACAAAAAAAACCATAATCGCCCTTTTGTAAAATCATTTTCGGCAGGCCTCTGGCTTCAAATAGCTAAAGGGCTAAATGATTGGAAATTTTACCTAAAAATGGTTCTTAGGGTGGGATATTTTCATGTTACCGGAAAGGTCAGGGGCTTACGGCCGGGTGGGTTTTGAAAAAGCCCGGCTTAGAGAAAAGGGCCAAGGCGCTTGGCCTTCGGTTAACCAATTGGCAAAATAGCTAAGCTAAGAAGCTTACCGAAAACTAACCATAAAACCCTACAGGCCTTTTTT
>JAITJP010000133.1 GCA_031278835.1 Deltaproteobacteria bacterium | reverse complement strand
GGGGCTTAGGGCTTGGTTGAACGGGGCAGCCCAGGGGCTTGGCTTTTAAAAATTTTATTATAAATTTTAGGAAGTTAGCTCACGAATTGAGCCGACCGGCTGATCTAACACCGGCCCTTATTGAGCCCAGCCCAAGTAAGTTTTGGGGCCTAGTCCCCAAGACTCACTTGGGCTGGGCTTAACTTCCCATGGAAGCCTGATGGCTTAGCGGGTTTTTGAAGCCCTGGAGACTTGGAGCGCCTGACTGGTAGGGGCTTGGCTTTTCTTAATTTTATTATAAATATCTAAACTTATCTAACAAAGGCACCCTGCCACTTGGCCGGATTCTAGAGCCTTTCCGACTGGCCCGGCTTAACTAGGGGCCTAGGCTTGACCAAGAAGCTTTTGACCAAACCCGGGGCTCAAGGTGGCTATAGATGATTTTTACTTAAAATAGCCAAAATAAATCAACAAAATTATATCACAACCCCATGGTCAATCCTTTAAAAAACTAACTAAACTCTTAAAAGATAATCTTTATTTTACCAAACTCTTTAAATCGACTATTAGAAAAATTTTTTACTTATTTTTATAGCATGATATTATTTTTTATAAGGGATTTGTACCTCATCAAAGACGATTGATTCTAGGGTAATGTTATAACTCTCATCGGAGATTTTTAGCTTACAATAAACCACTGACACTATTGTGGAAACTAGGCTTATTAGAAAGATCGAAACGATTATTATAAAAAGATAGACGATTAGATTTTCACTGGTTATGACTATGATTTTTCTGGTGCCTTGGATGATCAGGGTTAAGGCGGCCAGGGCGATTATGGTGGCCAAGAAAACCGAGAGAAAGTTTCCCTTGGAAAGGTGCCAGGAGCGGACCATGGCCTGGGTCACGTTAATTTTTTCCACCACGCTGGCGGCAAAAAGGACGCAAAACTTGGAAAGGAAGAGGATGACCACTGAGCCAATTAGAACCGTAACGCTGATGGCTATGGCCGGGCTGGTCATATCGGAGAGAAAAACCAAACCAGCCGTGATGGATCCAAAGAGCAGCATAAGGATCAATAGGCGAAAGTAAAAAAAGATTATCTGGGTGATTCTTTCCAAGCCTCCGGCCAAGGCGGCGCTAAAGGTTGGGGGAGAATTTTTTAGGCTACCGTGAACGTATAGGGCTATCGAGCAATGAAGGCACACAGGTAACCAAAAGCAAGCCAGTAGGAGAATGAACTGAAAGATGGAAAATATTTGGGAGAATTGTAAGCTGGACATGCTGGAGGTGATGGCGTAAACAAAGAGGGTAAAGATCGAGGGTAGGCCCAGGCCGGCGATGGTCACAAACCCTTCGGTAAAAACCCGCCATGAGGTAATCAGCGTCTCACCAAAGTTGATTTTCTCTCGGGGCACCCAGGGCCCTTGGGGCGGCCGCTTTCCAGGATAGGCCTGATTGGGGGCCCCTGGCCCCATGGGCGGATACTGGGGCTGACCGGGAAAAGGTCCTCGGGGGCCCATGGGTGAAGCGGCCTGGTTTTGGGGCTGAGGCGGAAAATTTTGGGGAGGGAAGTTAAACATGTAAGCCCCGTAATCGGCCTAAAAGGCTCCTGGCGACCTTTGAGGGGCTTGAGCCTAGTCTAAAGGGGCTCTTAAGCGAAATAGCCTCAAAAGCCCCTTCTGGGGCCTTGGCCAAGAAGCCTGGTTGGGGGCGAAAATGAGAAAACTTGGTCATATGGGGCTGGTCACCATGGGCGGACGGTTTTTTTGGGTTATGGGGGTTTTTTTGGTTAAAACGGAGCCAAGGGGCCCGAAAAATTTTTTTCTTAATTTAGGCCCTTAGATTTTTAAATGCAAGGCGGCCAAGGGGATGGAGTGAACCAAGCCCAGGCTAAGGTAGAGCCTTAGAGCCGGGAGGTTCCAGGAGGCCGTCTCCACGGTGATGTCTTTGGCGCCCATTTGGGCCATTTGCTTAAATAAGCCCTTGGCCAAAAAAGCCCCCAGGCCCTCGCCTCGACGCTCTTCGACTATGTGGATGGCCCTTAGGCTGGACGAGGCTCCGTTAAGAGCGCCCCAGGCTAGGCCAATGGCTTTTTCGGGGCGCTCTTGGAACAAAAATAAGAAGGGTTGGGAGCCTTTAAAGTCAGCCAAGGCCACTTCTCGCCAAAGGTTATTTTGAAAATCCGGGGGCAGATAAGGGCCATGCTTTAGGTGACCGTCATAAAAAAGTTCGCCAAATTGATCAAGCAAGGCTGGAAACTCGTGGCTTTTGACCTTACGAAGGGAGACTCCGGAGATATTCAAAAAATCATGTTCTTGGTCAGGCGGATCTAGTTTTCCGGTCAGCCTAGCCCCAATCTCGGAGAGTTGAAAACCCTCGTCTATCAGGGCCCGTAATATGGCGCTATCGTGCCAAGTTTTTATGGTCAAAAATTGACCGCCAGAGTTTTTAGCCACTTCTTTGGCCTTGACGGCGATGATCTTTGAGTTTTTATAACGAAGGGCGGCCTCGGGTTCCACCATCCAGGGGCCGGAAAGGCGCAGGGAAGCTTGGTTCAAAAGGAGACTCTCCAGGGGCTGGGTCTGACAAACGGCCAGGCCCATGGCCGGGTGACTATCGTTTACCCATAAAACCACGGCCTGGCCCGAAATAACCGCCTGGGCGGCCTCCTTGATTTCCAGGGCCGTGGGCTGGGGCATCCACAGGGACAGGGGCGGAGTCAGGGCGCTCATCTCTCTGGCCATCAGGGTCATGGTGGCGGCCAAGACCTTGGCCGAAGCTTGACGAGAGGCCTCTGTCACTCTGATCCACCGTCATTACCCGCCTTTTCTTTAAACATGTCGTATTTGTCGGTATTGTGATAGCAGCGCCGACAAACCGGGGAAGCTTCATGACCAAGCTTTCGCCCGACCTTATCCCTTTGGGCCTCCATGGCTTTCCCCAACCAAGCCTCTTTGAGCCGATCTTGGGGAAAATGCCCAGCCTGGTGTTCTTTTAAGCCATCGGCGTCCTGGCCGCAAAACTCAATGGTGCCGTCGTATTTGACCTCGAGAGCCAAAAACACGTCCACGCATAAACCCCGCCTAAGTCCCTTGGACTGGGCCTCCAGATACGGTTTAACCCTGGGTAAATCGGCCACGAAGTTTAGATTGGTTAAATCAATAGCCACCTTGTCCACCACCCCCAGATAGCGGTCGGTAAATTCCCTGGGACTAGCCTTTTTTAGCTCACTGGCCAAAACGGAAGTAAGGATACTTAAAAAAGGCTTTTTTAGCTTGCCTCTCATTTCACTGGCCATGTGAAGGTTTTTTACCAAAAGCCCATAATCCGAACCAACCCGGTTAAACAAATACTGTTCTTCATTTAGGCCCTGCATGGAAAACTGCAAATCGTCCACTTCCAGTTCGATTAACCTTTCCATCAAGGCCGGGCTAAGATTTAACCCGTTGGTATAAACCTTAAGGGGGATGGAGCGTTCTTTAACCAGGGCGCACAAATCGCCAATCCGGGGATGGAGTAAGGGCTCTCCCCAGCCAGTAAACCTAACCGCCGTCCCGGGCTCCTGGGCCACCTGGTCAAAGATGGCCTCGGCCAAAGCCAGCTCCAAATAGCCCTTGGCTCGCTTGGACTTTTGCCTAGAACAAAATAGACAATTTAGCTGACAATGATTAGTTGGCTCTAAATTAATCCAAAAAGGAAAAGGCCTTGGGGGATCATAATCACTTAACCAACCTTTTGAAGCGTAAATATAGTTGAAAGGATCGCTTTCGGGTCCGTTCAGATAGGTCAACACCGGTAATTATCCCCACCAATCAAGCCAATTAACTAAAAAAACTTCCCAAGGCTAAGGCCAGTTTCCAAAAAAAAACCAAGCCCCCAACCCAGGTTTTGGCTAAGTCTTAGCCAAAACCAGGTTTCGAGGTTTAATGGGTTGGTTGGCCTTCCAGGAGGCGGATATTCTCCACGGCCTCGGGAAAACCCAGATCAGCCGACTTACGCCACCATTCGATGGCCTTGGCCAGGTCTTTTTCGATGCCCTGGCCGTTAAAGTAAGCCCCGCCCAAATTGAACTGGGCCTCGGCCACGTCCTGTTCGGCGGCCTTTTTCCAGTATTCAACGGCTTTGGCCTGATCGACCTCTAGACCCAGCCCGGTCTGGTAGGCGTTACCCAGGTTAAACTGGGCCATGCCAATGCCCTGCTCGGCGGCCTTTTTCCACCAGTTAACCCCTTCCAAGGGATCGGCCTCAACACCCACCCCCGTGCACAGGGCTGAGCCCAAATTCACCTGAGCCAAGCCGTAACCAAGCTCTGAAGCCTTGCGCCAATAAAAAACCGCCTTGGCTTCATCCTTGTCAATGCCGTCTCCGGAAAAAAGCATGAGCCCCAGATAGAACTGGGCGGCCGGAAGGTCCTGATCGGCGGCCTTGGTCCACCAGGAAACGGCCTGGTGGGGGTCTCTCTCAACGAAGGACTCTCCGGAATAATAGGCCCCACCGATGGTAAACTGAGCCAAAGACAGCCCCCCTTCGGCCGCCTTTAAAAACCAGTTAAAGGCCTCTTGGAAATCTTGGGCCACCCCATGGCCGTCCAGGTAAGCCTGACCCATATTGTATTGGGCCTCAAGCAAACCCTCTTCGGCGGCCCGTCGCCACCAATGAACGGCTTTTTCCAAGTCCTTTTCCGTGCCCCGGCCAAAAAAGTAGGCCTCACCCAATTTAAACCGATCGAGTGGGTTACCGTCATTGGCGGCTTTGATAAGCTCATCAATCATAAAATCTCCATTGTAAGCCGTTATTTAAGGGTTTTTCCAAAAACGAAAAACTTGGCCTACTAAGCCAAGACCAAGCCATTTCCAAGCCCAGAGCAAAAAAAAACCCCTCAAGAGGCTAGGCCAAACCCATGCCCCTTTAAGGAGTATAGATAAGCCCGCGTCAAAAAATCAACCACGAGGATCCAATTCCACTGACCAAAACTTTTTTGCCCAAAATAAAAGCCCTGGCCAGAAGCCCAAGCCCAGAGCCGATCGACAAAAAGCCCCTCCGGCCCCAGGCCAGTTTTTTTTTAAAAACCAGATTAGCTTAAAGCCTTATCCGGCTCGCCTCAAGCCGGGGCAACCGTGAACATGACCATCTAAAGCCGCTCCATTACAAGCTGACTAAGGGCTGGCCAGACCAATTGGAAAGATAAAACCAACCCCCGCTTAAAACCAATCCAGGGCCCACGGCTAAAAAGCCCCGATTCCCAAGATTATCTTGTCTAAGCGCCCGGTAGTAAAATGAAAATATCTTTACGGCCTAACCTAAATAAGTTTCGAATTCTGGATTATTATTTTTTCTTTTTGGCCGAGGCTTAAAGCAAAAGGTTCGGGCATTTTGGGCCTTGGGAGCCTCAAAAGCGCCAAGAAAAAACCAGTTTTTTTCTTTTTTTTAGCCTAGCCTCTCTCTGGCTAATTTTGTAAATTTGGCTAAAGGGGCTTTTTCGAACCAAAGACAAA
>JAITJP010000125.1 GCA_031278835.1 Deltaproteobacteria bacterium | reverse complement strand
CAAGAATCCCCATTTGTCAATAGGTAAAAAAACAAAAAAAAGGCCATCCCGACAGAGGAAAAACAAACCAGGAAAATCCCAATAACTTAACAAAAAAGTAACTCTCGTTACTACCATTGGGATAATTAAATCAGCCGGCGACCGGTCCTCCAGCCCCAGCCAACAAAACGGCCTTGGCCCAGAGTCAGACTACTTGACAACCAGGTTAAGCGGCCCTTCCAGCCCAGCCAACAAAACGGCCTTGGCCCAGAGTCAAACTACTTGACAACCAGGTTAACCAGCTTATCTGGGACATAGATTTTTTTGACCATGGTCTTACCTTCAAGCCACTTGGCCACGGTCTCGTTGGCCAGAACTAAGGGTTCTATCTCCTCGGGCTTTAGTCCGACCGCGAGGGGCAGCTTAACTCTGACCTTGCCGTTTATTTGAATTACATATTCGACCTCGGGCTTTTGGCAAGCCCCCTCGTCATAAGCCGGCCAGGCGGACTTGAAAACGCTTTCTTTGTGGCCTAAAGCCTCCCAGATCTCCTCGGCCAAGTGGGGAGCCAAAGGGGCCACCAGTTGGGCCAAGATCTCGGAGACCTTGAGGTTGTGGATTTTATTTTTGGTCAGGTGGTTAACCAGTTCCATGATCCTGGCGATGGCCGTGTTGTAAGAAAAACGAGCGAAATCGTTACCCACGGCCTTTATGGTTGAATTAAGCCAGAAAAGGGTTTCGACCTCCCTGGGAGGATTCAAGTCCAGATCTTGGTCCTCAGGGGGCATGGTAGCCGCGTAGAGACGGTCCAAAAAGGCCTTCATGGCCTTAACCCCGCCGTCTCTAAAATCGCCGCCCTCAAGATAGGCCCCCATGAACATCAAATACATCCTAAAACTGTCGGCCCCAAACTCATTTAAGTACTCATCGGGATTTATGATGTTCCCGCGAGACTTACTCATCTTGGCCCCGTTTTTGACAATCATTCCATGGGCGACGAATTTTTTATAGGGCTCGGCAAAATCCAGATAGCCGCATTTGTTTAAAGCCCGGCAAAGCCAACGGCTGTAAAGCAAGTGCAGCACGGCATGCTCGTTACCACCCACGTAGAGATCGACCGGGAGCCATTTTTTGGTAAGCTCGGGATCGAAGGGGCGATCGTCAAAATCCGTGGATGGGTATCGATAAAAATACCAAGCGGAACAAAGAAAATTGTCAGAAACGTCGGTTTCCCTCAGGGCCTTTCCCCCGCAAGTGGGGCAAGTGGTCTTATGAAAGTTCTCATCCCTGGCCAGTGGTGACAAACCCGAACCGTCTGGTTTGTAATCTTCCAGTTTGGGCAGTAAAACCGGGAGATCTTTTTCCGGCACTGGCACTTGTCCGCATTTTTCGCAATAAATGATGGGAATGGGCGGCCCCCAATAACGCTGACGACTGACGCACCAGTCTCTTAGGCGATAGTTGGTGGTGAAATTAGCCAGATTTCGTTTTTCCAACATCTTGGTTATGGCGAAAATACCTTCGGTTTTGGCCTCCAAGCCGTTAAATTCTCCTGAGTTAACCAGTTTTCCATCGCCAACGTAAGCTTGCTTATTAACGTCCACCGTCTCGTCTCCCCCGGAGACGACCTCCCTAATGGGTAAGCCAAATTTTAGGGCAAACTCGTGGTCCCTGGTGTCGTGGGCCGGAACGGCCATGATGGCGCCCGTGCCGTAACCCATGAGTACGTAATCAGCCACCCAAATGGGTATTTTTTCATTGTTTACTGGATTTATGGCCATGGCGCCGGTGAATACTCCCGTTTTCTCGCGGCCCTCGGCTTGGCGCTCCACCTCGGAAAAGGCCAACACGCTTTGGCGATAGTCGGCCAGGTCTTTGAGCCTCTCTGGCAAAGTTATTTGATCGACCAAGGGGTGCTCCGGGGAAAAAACCATATAGGTGGCCCCAAAAAGCGTATCCGGTCTGGTGGTAAAAACGCTAAATTCCGGTCCCCCATCGATCTTAAACTTGACCTCGGCCCCCTGGCTACGCCCAATCCAGTTACGCTGGGCGAGCTTGGTCCGCTCTGACCAATCCAGGTGATCAAGTTCATCCAACATTTCTCCGGCAAAGGCCGTGGTTTTAAAAAACCACTGGTCCATTTCTTTTTTGGTTACTTCGCTTTGGCACCGTTCGCATTGCCCGTCGATAACTTGCTCGGCGGCCAAAACGGTTTTACAGCTTGGGCACCAATTGACCGCGGCCCTTTTGCGGTAAGCCAAGTCATTTTTAAAAAGGGTTATAAACATCCACTGGGTCCATCGATAATAATCAGGACTCGTGGTATCCACCTGATGGCTCCAATCGAGCATGAGCCCAACTTTTTTAAGCTGGGCTTCCCTGAAGCGCTCGATATTTTTTGGAATCATCTCAGCGGGATTACGCCCCATCTTTAAAGCGTAATTTTCCGAATGGATGCCAAAGGCGTCAAAGCCCATGGGCTCAAAGACGTCATGACCCAACAGTCGGTGGTAACGACCTTGGATATCGGAGCCGACAAAGGCAAAGAGATTTCCCACGTGGAGGCCCTCAGCCGAGGGATAGGGGAACATCATCAAGTTATAAAAGGGTTTTTTGGCTCCAACCAGATCGATCTTGTCGGTGCCTTCCTTTTCCCAACGCTGACGCCATTTGGCCTCGACTTCGGATGGTGTATACTTGGCCATGTCTTTTGTTTACCTAAGATTAATAAAACCTATAATTAAAAAAATTATACATTCTATTTAACAAAAATTAAATAGAATGTATCAACTTTACCTATATAAATATCAAATTTCGTAACAAAAAATAATATCCTTTGTTAGGAAATTTTAAAATACCGAGAACCTCCACGAAAAATATAAACCGCCTCGGTAAAAATTTCTAATCAATAAAGGTCTATTCTAAAAAAACGATTTTAACCAGTTACTGGGCACTGCTCAATGTGAACTGGGCTTACTTTTTTTCATGGGGAGGCCGGCCGTTCCCACTTATGGTCGGAGCCTTTTGGCCAGGAGCTCGTACCATCCAGCCATATTGCTGCCCGGCTCCTGCCCCAACCTCTCGGCCATCGGGCCTCTTAAGCCTCTCAAGCCCTCGATCTCTGGGCCAGTCCGACTCAAAGCCACACCGGATTACCGGCTTTCCGCTTCGAGGGCTTAAGGTGAAAAAACCAAGATCTTTTCAACCCCTCTAAAAACTGCCCTGATTGTACTTAGCCCTTAGGCGGCTGTCAACCGCCACCAAAGGTTTAACACTTCCATGCTCCAAGGGCTCAAGAATAAATAAAAGCCAACTAAATGTCTTCTACGGATTCAAAGTTTGATCCAGGCATGAAACTGGCGCTTTCGGCCTTGTAAATAAGATGGACCGTGCCCAAAGGCCCGTTACGATGCTTACCGATTCTAATTTCAGCTTTTCCTTTAAGGGTGAGATCGTCTTTCTTTATCACCTCGGGCCTGACGACAAAAAAGACCAGATCGGCGTCCTGCTCAATACTCCCACTTTCCCTTAGATTATCGAGGCTTGGTTCAAGGGCGTCGCCACGATTTAGCTGGGAAGGGGCAATGACGGGCACTTTCAGTTCCTTGGCCAAGCTTTTAAGGCAACCGCTAATCTCTCGAATCTGCTGCTCACGGACGGGGTGACGAACGTTGGGTTCCATTAATTGAAGATAGTCTACCACGATAAGGCCCAAATCAGACCCTTGGTTGACTAGCTGACTTTTTAGCCTTCTGCTTTTAGCTCTTAACTCAGCCGGGGATAAGGGGCTCGACTCGTCAAAAAAAAGCGGAGCTTTTCTAAGTAAGGAGCAGTTTCGGGCTTGGGCTTGGACTTCATCTTCCGTGGTTAGGCCAGTCCTTAGCTTAGACAAGTCATGTAGACCCAATATGCATAAAAGACGTTCAAGAATTTGATCATAACCCATTTCCAAGGAAAATATGGCCACCGGATAAGAGGGAAAGTCCTTTCGGCTTTGTCTCATTTGTGGGATGGCCGCGTTAATGGCGAAATTTAAGGCCAGAGAGGTCTTGCCCATGCCCGGACGACCTCCAATGACTATAAAATCGGACTTTTGAAAACCACCGGTAAAACTATCGAGTTTGTGATAACCAGTGGGAACGCCAGTGATTCCGTCTTTAATATTTCTGACCGCACTGAGATGGGCCAAGACTTCATTCATGTTTTCGGAGATGTGGACAAGGCGACTGGAACTTCTGTTGTTTTTGATGTTATAAATCAAGGTCTCGCAATCGTCAAGAACTTGAGGTACGTTGCTTGGATTAGATCGACATTTTTTGGC
>JAITJP010000104.1 GCA_031278835.1 Deltaproteobacteria bacterium | reverse complement strand
GAGGCTGAAAATCAAATTAAGTTTCTACTTAAATTAACTTTCGACAAGCCAAGAGTCCTTTGTATGGACCTTATACGGATTATTTTTTAATCCAATAATTAACTTAGCTAAAAATTTTTGAAATTTTTACTAATTTAACCAGTTTAACAAAGGTCTTTAAAGTTTTTTTGGTAAAAAAATTCCCGCCAGGTGAAGTAAATTTATTTTTTTAGTAAAAAAATCAATATTTTTAGTTAATTCTTTATTTTTAAACAAAATAACCCAATAGTCTAAACCCAACTAAAATCCAGGCCATCCAAATATCAATGATTCAAAACCCATCACCTAGCGGGTCAAACACGGTTTATTTAAATTCCGGTTTGGGTCTGATTATGGAGACTCTGGGTGGGGCCTCCCCTTCCTCGACCAGTTCGGCCGTGTAGTCTTTCAAAGCCGCCTCGGCGGCCACCTGCTCTAAGTCGTTTCGAACTTCCAGAACAATGGAGCCGTTGGCCAGATTGACCACGTAAGCGTCTCTTAGCTTACCCAGGGCCTTTAAAACCCTCAAGGAGCCTTTTTCCGGGTCAGCCAAGGCGTCTCTAGCTTCTTCCAAGGTGATGGAGTTTGGGTCAAAAGCGTCTGCCATTATCGTTACCTCATCTGGCCAATAGGGCCGAAGTATTTTGTTTACTCAATATAAATAATTAAACTTTTTAATTATTTAATTTTTATATATAGAAATCTAAGTTAGTTAAGGAATAAAATATGTTTCTTTAAGTTCTTCAAAAGGACTCATCATAAACAATTTTAAGGCTAACTCAGTTTCCTGGTCAAGGTCAATTGGCCTTGAAAGTCTAATATTGCTTTCCTGGCTTTGATCGATCGTCTCCAAGGCGTAAAGGGGCGGATTAACATCAATCCATTCCAAGCGCCCGGACAAAAAATCCACCTGGCCCTCAGGGCCAATCAGGTAGACTACCTGCCAGGGGCCAGATTCACCGCCAAATATACGCCCTTCTTCCAAACTTCTGACTACCACCAAACCGGCCAAGCCCACGAAACTTTTTTCAACCCAATACCTGTACCGAAGCTTGGATAATCTAGGCCTGTTGGTAAAAAAAAGCCTGGTTTCTTTGGCCGGATATCGCTCGATAAGCTCAGCGAAAACCTTTTCGGCCCAATCCTCGGGCAAGACCCAGGACCTTTGGTCCTCGCCCAGCCCTTCAAGCCGGGTCGTTTGAAGGCACCCTGTCAAAAACACAGCCGCCCCCAACATCAAAACCAAAAACCAGCCCGGTCCCAACCCAGGGACAACCCCATCAACCGGACCAACCGGCGTCTTTTTTTTCCAGCCCATCGAAAAAATTTTACTTGGCATGATTAGGTAAGCCTGGAAACGATTTTAGCCACAAGACTAGTTTTTCAAACTCAATTTTGTCAAAGATTTTTGCCATTAGCCAATCTTAATCGCCCATTATAGCACATGGCCTTAAGAGCCCTTGTCACTAAAAACTGATGCCCCAAAAAAAACAATCCCAGCTCATGACCTCCCCCAAGGCGCCAGGTGGTGGCTTGACCTTAAAAGGAACCCGGCCCGCCCCTTTGAGAGACCTTGAGAAACAAAAAAACCCATGACCGGACGAAAAAAAACCATTTCTGTCTTGACGATTTCCCCCGGATCCAACATTTTTTTCAAACTCTCCGTAAAAACCTAGCCCGTCGTAATAATAAAGATTGGGCCTTCCTCCCCCCGCTCTAAAAAACTTTTTTCCAAAACTCTCCGTAAAAAAGGCTAACCGTGGTGATAATAAAGATTGGGCCTTTCTCCTCCCACCGCTCCAAAACTTGTTTTCAAAACTCTCAGTAAAAACGCGGACCTCCGAGAAAATAACAGATCGGGCCTTCCTCCCCCCGCTCTAAAACATTTTTCCAAAAACTATCCGTAAAAATGACATTCGTTGTGATAATAACTTAAGGCTGTTGTTTTACCCAGCCCCAAAGCTTGTATCTTGACCCATTAACTTTTCAAATTTGAACGTCCCAACAATGGAGGCACCTCATGAAATTTTTATTGCTACTGATAGTATTCTTCCTATCACTATCAACAATCTGCTTCGCTCAACAAGAATACTACTGCAAAAATGACTTTGAAGGTCGGAGAATTTGCAGAAAAAGAACTTTTACCGATCCCAACGCAAAATATTTACAAGAATTAATAGAAACCTACCCTACAGATAGACCAGATGACATTATATGCGTTAAACGAAATAACAAAGTAATCTGTAAACGTAGAGGTTATTACTAAAATTAGAACGAAAATCGATACATTTCGATCCCACCTTAGCTAAGCCGGCGCCGCCTCGATCTAAGCTCAGGGCTTACCCTGGTTGGCTAAATAAGCGGCCCTGATGATCTCCTCAAACTCAAGGACAGTTTTAGCCTAGGCCGCCCAGGTCTGGTTAAAGGATTACTGGTCCAAAACATGCCCCTAAATCCAGCGGCTGGGGCGCTTAAGGCGGTTTTGGTCTTGGTTGGGGAGCCATCCTGGCCAAGACCCTGAACGCGGGAGCGGTTATAAAAACCCTGGGGCAAGTTTTGAAACAAAAGCCCATAGCTGAGACAGGCCCGCCCCAAAACTAAGTTTAACCCCCAGACAGACTTTCCGGCTATCTCGGGACATATAAAACCGTCTATTTTTTCCTAAAATTTTTGCTGACTTAGACTAACTATCGGTAAAAAAGACATTAGCTGGTGATAATAATAGATCCATTTTTTTTTCACATCCAGGCCGCTCCAAAAATTTTTTTTCGCAAAAATTTTCCGTAAAAACGAACCGCGTCTTAGGAGAAATAAACGGCCTAGCTGGAGCCCAAAAGCTCAAAGACCAGCCTAGCCTAGGCCGCCCAGGTCTGGTTAAAGGATTACTGGTCCAACACATGCCCCTAAATCAGGCGGCTGGGGC
>JAITJP010000099.1 GCA_031278835.1 Deltaproteobacteria bacterium | reverse complement strand
GGCGCAGTTACTGGTGTTTTTTTTGTTGGTTTTTTTTAGGTATGGCTAGTTGGGAAATTAAATTATAAGTTTGATTAATTTTTGACAGGTTTAGGGGCAGTCGTTTTTTTTATGAAAGTTGTCGAGACTTTTATTTGCTGGGCATTAAAGTTTTATTATGATCGTTTTTTTAAAAAAATGGATTGGTTTGTTTGGTTAGGGATTATTTGCCGCTAAGACTTGGGCCAGTTTACTTTGGAGAGTTTTTTTTGCCTTTTCCGCCGAGTTTCCTCGATTTTTTAAAAACCAGCCTTGGATTAGAATTCCCCATGATTTAAAGCTTTACCGAGTTATCGTTTCCAAGTGGCTTTATGACCGGCCCTGGGCAGGATAGCTTTTTGGTATTGGCTTTAGTTAGCCTTTGGGAAGGGAGAAAACAATGACCATTAGCCTTAAAATGCGGGCCGCTTTAAAAGGCGGGTCCATGGTTAGGAAGATGTTTGAAGAGGGTAGGGAACTAAAGGGCAGGTTTGGTGAGAACAATGTTTTTGACTATTCCCTTGGTAATCCTGATTTGGAACCACCGGAGGCCTTTAAGACCAAAGTAATTGAACTAATAAACCAAAATGAAAAAGGCCTTCATGGATATATGCCCAATGGTGGTTTGGATTCGGTTAGGCACCGTTTGGCCGGGTATTTAAGTAAAATTCATGGTGAGAATATTGGTCCGGAAATGGTGATTATGACCGTGGGAGCGGCCGGGGCCATTAACGTGGCCTTAAAAACCATAGTTGAGACTGGGGATGAAGTTATGGTTTTGGCCCCATTTTTTATGGAGTACGCTTTTTACGCTGACAACCATGGGGCGAAAATAGTCGCGGTTGATAGCCATGATAATTTTAGGCCCGATCTGGGCAAGATTTCAGAAGCCATAACGGAAAAAACCAGGGCTTTGATTATTAATTCACCCAATAATCCCACGGGCGTGGTCTATACATTGGAAGAACTTAAGGGCTTGGCCGATCTTTTAAGGGACAAATCAAAGAAATATTCTCGCCCAGTGCTTTTGATTTCCGATGAGCCTTACAGAAAGATTGTCTTTGGTGGCTTAGAAGTTCCATCGGTCCTTAGCCTTTATGAAGATAGTGTCGTGGTGACTTCTTTTTCAAAGGATCTTTCCTTGGCCGGAGAAAGAATTGGCTATATTTGTGTTAATCCTAAAATTAAAAACTCAAATGATTTTATCAGCGCGGCTACTTTAGCCAATAGAATCTTAGGTTTTGTCAATGCCCCGGCCTTGGCTCAAAGGGTGGTGGCGGAACTTTTGGAAGAGAGCGTGGACATCAGAGTTTACCAAGAAAGGGTTAATAGCCTGGCCGGGGCCTTGCGAGGCATCGGCTATGATTTGGTCGATCCCCAAGGGACTTTTTATTTGTTCCCAAAAAGTCCAATGAAAGATGATCTGGCTTTCATTGAAGTATTAAAAAAAGAGTTGATTTTAGCCGTGCCTGGGTCAGGTTTTTCCAGACCAGGCTATTTTAGACTTAGCTTGTGCCTCGATCTGGATAAAATAAATCGTTCAATTGACGGATTTAAACGTGCTTACCATGCGAGTTTGGCACAATTACGCGTTTGAAGGAGATTTGATGCGTAGTTCACTTATGAAGGAAGGCTTAACCAGAGTCCCTCACCGGTCTCTTTTTAAGGCCCTGGGATTAACCGACGCTGAATTGGAAAGACCCATAATTGGGATCGTTAATCCAAAAAATGAGGTTATTCCTGGCCACGTTCACTTGGATACCTTGGCCGAGGCGGTAAAATTATCGGTCTGCGCGGCTGGCGGGACGCCCTTGGTTTTTCCGACCATAGGGGTCTGCGATGGCATAGCCATGGGCCACCTTGGCATGAAATACTCCTTGGTTAGCCGAGAAAATATAGCCGATTCGGTGGAGATCATGGCCACGGCTCACCCCTTTGACGCCTTGGTTTTTATACCCAACTGTGACAAGATTGTTCCGGGCATGATCATGGCCGCCTTGAGGCTAAACATACCTTCCATCTTCGTAAGCGGCGGCCCCATGATGCCCAGTTTTTCAACGGGCAAAAATCTGACCTTGTCTAATACCTTTGAGGCCGTGGGCATGGCCTCGGTTGGTAAGCTAACCGAAAAGGAAGTCAAGATCATTGAAGACGAATCCTGCCCAGGCTGCGGTTCCTGCGCTGGCATGTTTACGGCCAACTCCATTAACTGTATGACCGAGGCTATTGGCTTGAGTCTGCCCGGAAACGGAACCATCCCGGCCGTAAACGCCAAAAGAATTAGGCTAGCCAAAGAGGCTGGGACTCACATCATGCGGCTATATAAAAACGATATTAAACCAAAGGATATCGTGACCGCCGACAGTCTTCAAAATTCTTTAAAAGCGGACATGGCCCTGGGCTGCTCAACTAACACGGTTCTCCACTTATTGGCCATAGCCCATGAGGCTGGTTTAAAGCTCTCCTTAGAGGACATTAATCTCATCAGTAAGGCCACCCCTCACTTGGTTAAGCTTAGCCCGGCTGGACCTGATTGTCTGGTGGATCTGGACATGGCTGGTGGGGTTTACGGGGTTCTAAAAAGGCTTGACGCCATGGGGGTCTTAAAGAGAGAGGCTTTAACCGTTACTGGAAAAACTCTGGGTGAAAATCTTGACCAAGCTGAGATAAAAAACCCTGAGGTTATTAGGGAAGCTAAAACGGCTTACTCGCCGGACGGGGGGCTAGCCATCCTGTGGGGCAATATCGCTCCGGACGGCGCCGTGGTCAAGAAAGGGGCGGTT
>JAITJP010000442.1 GCA_031278835.1 Deltaproteobacteria bacterium | reverse complement strand
CAAGTGCTTTAATTCTTGGGTTTATTGACACCTTTCATTTGTCAAGTAATTTCGTTTTTAGTTTTTTTAGGCCCGGCTAAGCCGCTTAACCAATTTTGGCCCGGGCCGGCCCGGGCCTTTAAGGCCCCTCAGGTAGCCTCTGGACTTGGGCTTTAAACGGCCAAAAAGGGGCCTAGGAGCGCTTCCAAGCCCTTGACCCGGGGCCAAGGGCCTGGCATTGGACCCTCAAAACTTAGGGCCAAAGGGCTTTTTGGCCACCCAATAAAAGTCTGGCCAGGCGGGGATATTTTTGTCTAAAAATTACGCAGAGATGTCCAAAGATGGGCGGGGCGCTTTTTAATTGACAGTTGATTTATGGTTTTTTCTGTTTTAGAATGATTTCAGCCCTCATCACTGGTAGGATGTGATTTTCCTTACCAGTCAATGAATTGGTTTTGCCCACCAAGGTGACTTTTGATCGCTTATGGATCAGGCTAAACCGGATCTTGACCGGGATAGCCAAAAATTTTCCTTGATTTTCAGCAAACTTCCATTCATAACCATTGGTTTTTGGCGCTTTGTCGCTTAACCTCTGTCGGAGCTAACTGATGAAAAAACACGTTTGTATAGTCTGCGGGTATGTCTATGATCCCGCTGTCGGAGATCCTGACAACAGCGTGGCCGCTGGTACCGATTTCAGCCAGGTGCCACACGACTGGACTTGTCCCGTCTGCGGGGCCGGCAAGGATCAATTTGACGCCCAGGGTTGAGTAATTCGCGCCCGGGCTTTCGGCCCTGGCGCGGCCACGGGTAACTTATTTCAGCGGTTCTGGCCGCCTCAAAACGGCCAGAACCCGCCATGTGGGAGGACGGATGATATACCCTTTCAACGCTTGGGATGCCTTTAAAATAGCCGTCAACATGGAAGAGAACGGTCTTAAATTCTATAAGGCCGCCGCTAAAAAATTCACTGGCCCAATCTCGGAACTTTTCAACTCGTTAGCCCAGGAAGAAGAGATCCACAAATCCATTTTCACCCGGTTTCTAAATGGATTGCCGCAAGAGCAGCCAACTATTTACGATCCCGATAACGAGACTGATGATTATCTCAAGATGATGGCCAGCATTCACGTCTTTAAGAACGAGCCCGAGGATTTAGATAAGTTAATGGCCGGCATCAACACCGTCGAAGACGCTTTGAAACTGGCCATGTCTTTCGAAAAGGACTCAATCGTTTTCTTCGTTCAGCTCAAAAACGCCGCCGATAGCTTATCCGACGAGGTTTCCGTGGATCGACTTGTCTTGGAAGAAGCCAAGCACCTCAGGAAGCTCTCTAGGATCTTCAACGCTCAAAAGTCTAAGTAGACTTTTTCTCACAATCATGGCCCTTCGGGGCCATGATTTTTTAGTAAACCTCCCTTTACAATCAATCTCAAAAATTAATTTTTTGCGGTATATATTTTTAATATAATATCACAAGTTAATTTTTATTATTTATATACTTTTAATATTGGAGTACAGAAATGGAGCCAATTAAGATAACTGATAGTGTCTACTGGGTAGGCGCTATCGATTATGATATACGTGATTTTCACGGTTATCTGACGCCCAAAGGCAGCACTTATAACGCCTACCTGATCGTCAATGACAAGAAGATCACCCTCATAGACACGGTCAAGCACGGCTTTGAAGAAGAACTCTTGAGCCGGGTCTCCAAGATCGTTGATCCCAAAAAGATCGATCAGGTCGTCTCAAACCACGCCGAGATGGATCACTCGGGCGGCCTTCCCGGCATCCTGCGGCACATAGGCCTTGAAAAGCCCGTTTACGCCAGCAGCATGGGCGTTAAGAACTTGGGCGGCCAGTTCCAAGGGGCCGGCCTAAACCTCAAAGCCGTTGAATCCAAACTGGACGTGGGCGAGGACCTGGTCTTCATCGAAACCAGGATGATCCACTGGCCCGACAGCATGTTCAGTTTCTTGCCAGCCCAGGGCCTGCTTTTCTCCCAAGACGGCTTTGGCATGCACCTGGCTTGCCCGGAGCGCTTTGACGATCAAGTTGACGAAAAAACCTGGGGCCCCCTGGCCTTAAATTACTTTGCCAACATCTTAACCCCCTACACGGTCCAGATCGCCAAGGTCCTGGAAAAGGTCGTGGCCGAGGGCTTGGCCGCTCAGTTTAAGATCCTCTGCCCAGACCATGGGTTTATCTGGCGCCAAAACCCGGGCCGGATCCTGGAACTTTACTCCCAGTGGGTTCAACAAAAACCCTCCCAAAAGGCCGTGATCGTTTTCGACACCATGTGGCATTCCACCGAGTTTATGGCCAGGGTTCTGACCGACTACATGGCCGGGCAGGGCATCGAGACCCGCTACCATAGCCTAAAAAACACCCACCGTTCCGAAGTGGCCACCGACTGCTATGAAGCCGCGGCCATCATCATCGGCACCCCGACCATCAATAACCAGCTCTTTCCCTCGGTTTCTGACTTTATCACCTACATCAAAAGCCTCAAGTTCAAAAACAAGATCGGCGGGGCTTTTGGTTCTTACGGCTGGAGCGGCGAAGGGGCCAAACTGGTCCAATCTGAGCTCAAAACCATGGGTTACCAAGTCCCGGCCGACGAGGTCAGATACCAGTGGGTGCCTCAGGAAAAGGACTTGGATCCCCTAAAGGCCCTGGGTAAGACCATCGCCGACGAGATCAAAAAGCTGTGAGCCTCAATTGAGCCGGCCAAAGGTTATACCAAAAACCAACGCCGCCAGGATTCTCGACGATCTGGGGGTGA
>JAITJP010000391.1 GCA_031278835.1 Deltaproteobacteria bacterium | reverse complement strand
ATCCAGACTTCCTGTCAAGCACAAGTTATTTTTATGGTAAGCCTAAAATCTCCAAAAGTCAATAGATTTTTTTTTACTTTTAAAAACGAAAATATATTTCTCTACAGCGCTGTAAAAACAAATTAAATTCATAAAAATCGCATTTTTTAACTGTTAGGACACGACGTGAATTGATAAAAACAAACCTCCTCAAAGCTTCTTCCTAATTATCCTGAGTGAGAACCCTTCGGATGTTCCTAAGGTGGCTTATGGTCCGATAGAAGAAAAACCGTTCGGAGCCATGACCATGGCTCTCCTGACAGCTTCAAGGTTCACTCATGGGAGGCTTTTTTTTAGCCAAGACTAAATTCTTCGGGCCTTCGACACATTTTTCAATACGCCGGTTCCCCTATTTTCTTAACGACTTTTAGGCCCGCTTGAGCTTAACCAAAGAGAAACCGCGTCTATGATCTTTATGGAATTATTTTATTTTTTTGATTAGCTAAAGAAGGAAAGTTTTAAAGGTCGTGGTATTTTTCAAGTTTGATGTTTACTATAGTTTTAAATTAAAGTAAATAAGTATTAAATCATAATCATTTCTTTTTCAACTTTACTCAAGATTTGTATTAAAAAAAAGTCTATCAGGTTACATTTAATTCAGTAAACCTCCTCTCTAAACTTCAAATTAACTAGACCATTTTGATGAAAATTTAATTTTTTAAGTAAAATTTAGAAAATTAACCCCACCCCTTGGGCCAAATCTCACCTTGGCCCGGCCCTAGGGCCCCGGCCCTTGTCTTTTTTTTTCTGGCCCCATTAAAAAAAACAAAAAAACGGCCAAAATCTCCGATCCCCATGGGATCGGAGATTTTGGCCGTAAGGGCTTATTTACCCTCAATACCGGAAAGGACCTGGCTTTGGCTAAGGGTAATTTAAAAGCCAAGCTTAGGGCTAAACCAATCGAATTGGCCGCCAAAGACCAGTCTTACCGGGGGTCTAAGGAGCCAGGGCGGTTTAGTAAGCTTAGCCCAATGTCCGGGGCTGGGACGGGCGGTCCAGGGCTTGGGCATTGGGAAAAATTTTTTGTCCTCAATGAAATGGAACTGGCCAATGGCCCAGATGGGTGGGGCCACAAGGGTTAGCCAAGAAATTGGGGCAAAGGCCGAGCCTTAAAAAAAGAGCCTGGCCACGGTGGGGATCTTAACCGGCTTTCCGGAGGCCACGTTATTGACCAGTTTCATGACCTTGGAAAGGGAGCCCAGCTGCAGCTTGCCGGTGCGCTTGGTTTCCCACCTAAAAACCGTGGCCGGATCCACTCCGATAAAGAAGGCAAATTCCCTAACGTTTAGGTTAATGGCCTCCCTAAAAGCCTTGATGGCCTCGCCTTTGGGGTAACCCTTACGGACGGAGTCGAGGATCTTGCGGCTGGGGATCGGGTAAACCACGCCGCCTCTCATAAAGACCGGTTTTTTTGAAGAGCGGACTTTACGGGGCATAGGGTTGGGGCTAGCCGTCCGGCCAGCGGTCGTCCTGACCGACGAGGGGCGCCCAGGCCTGGTTGGCGTGGTTTTGCCGCGCGGCCTGACCGAGCCTGGCTTGGCTGATGCGCGGGTAGAAAGCCCGGCATCATTTTTACGCGCTTTAACTGGTGTTGAAGTTTTCATTGTAACACCTCTAAACGGTCTAAAAACCAGATTTAAAGTTATTTTTAGGCTTATTTAACATAATAAAAAATAGCATCTTAGCCCTTCAATTTAGAAGCAAATTTTTAAACTAACTAACGATAATTAGCGCGAAACAATCGAAATTTGCCACAAAAAAAAAAATAAGCCGCGATAAAATGTGGGGGTTTAAAAGTAAAATTTTTTTCCCCCCTAAAAGCCAAAGACAGAAAAGTCAAAGACCTTGAAGCTACCAGGGTTCTGGCCAGAGCTAAGAAAAAGCTAGGCTGGCCAAAACGACAATATCGGTTTAATCAAACCCAAAACAAATCGCCAGTTGAAAAAAAAGCTTAACCTCGGCCAGCGGCTAAATGATCAGGCCAAAATAAATGGCTCAAACATACGATCCAAAACAGGTGATTTTGCCTTAGCCAGGGAAGGCCAAATCAATTTCACTTACATGCCTGACCAATAGGGGCCAACTATATTATAAACGCGTATTGAAAATGTGGGGCGCGAAAAAACAAGGTCAAAATCGAGGTCGTTAAGCGTTTTGTAAAAAAAAACAAAAATTTCAACTTGCAAAATGTTTAAACTTAGGTCGAAAAAAACAATATGATTAAAACAACTTGGCATTTAAATTATGTCACAAAATTTTTTAAGCGACAAGTTTTCAACTCGATTTTTTTTAAAAAAGGCCTAAAATAGGCCTTTTACCAGCTCGAAAAAGCTGAAATTTGCCTTATTCTGCCAAAAAAATAACGTAGCTAAGGGGCCTTAGGAGCTCATTTCGCGAGGTTAAAATAATTAAATCCACAAAAAGCCAGGATTAGTCAGCTCTTCTTCTTAGGCCAAATTCAAAAAGCCAAAATTACTGGGGATTAAAATGAAATCATTTCAAAGAAAAATCAGCCAATTGTCTTGGCCAAATTGGAAAAAAAAATAAAGGGCCTTTATTTTTGCCTTTCCAGGGCGCCCTTGGCCGGCCCATGGCCAGACATTTTTTTCGACTTTACTCATAAAAATGGAGTGGCGAAAGTTCTAAAAAGTTCCGTATTTATTGGCAAAAAAATAGATTTCGCGATTGTAAAAAGCCTTTTTATTATTCCAATTAGAGTTTAAGCCATGATTAACCTAAATATTTACAAATTAAGAAACTTACCACAGGCTTTATTAGACTAATTAATGAGCCAAAATGATCACAAATGGGAAGCAAAAGTTCCTGAGCCCTGGGCTCAAAATAAAGAGGCCCGGCTTAGGCTAGTGCAAAAATGACAAGTTATTGATCAATTGGATCAATGATCATTGGCTCCAAAACAAAAGCCCGAAAAGGCTTATCCTTAATTATTTGGCTGGATCTGGTGATGGGCCATCGGGCTTGACTGGCGGTTTTAAGCAAAATGGTCTTGGCCCCAAGCGCTTTATAATCAAGGCCTTCCAAGGGGGCCCGAAAACTCCCAGGTCGGTAAGCCAGGCTAGATTCGACAGATTTTTAGTTTAAAAATTAACCCGGAAAATATTTTCGCGCTCACTATGCAAACATTTTTACGCGATTGATCATAATGATCATTTGATCAATTGATCTTGAAAATTATAATCAGCCCTGCCCTTTTCCCAGGGCCTATTTTTGAGCCTTTTTTTTAAGCTTATCGAAAAACCGGGCTCTGCCCAATTAAAATCTTAAGCACCAATAAGCCTTTTTAGGTCTCATTTCAGTTCCGCCAAGCTCGATTCTAAGAAGCGTTGCCATCGATCATTTAAAGCCGTTTTGGCCTTAAGAATATCTTTTAATGCAAATTACCTGGGATTTTGATCATAGCCTGCTTTGATCAATTGATCTTTGATAGTCTTGATCAAATTTAAAATGATCTATAATTTAAGGGCTTCGGAGAAAAGGTCGGAACAAATACCTTGATTTATTGATCCTCAAGACTTAATAATATCTCATTTTCAAATTAGGTCAAGTTTTGCTCTGAAAATTCTTATACTAAAAAATATAAGGTTTTCGCCTAATTATTTAAGGCTAAACCAAACTTTTTAATATGACTATATATTTTGCAAGCTTTTTTCAATATTTGATCATGACTATATTTTGATCAATTGATCTTAATTTGGCTTTGCCAAACTAAGTAAAATTACTTTATTTTTGATATGTTAACTGTTAAATTACCGATTGTAAAGGGGATCTCATTCTTTGATTAAATGATCGTTTGATCTGAAAAAAATATCTCGCATTTCCTAGCGATTTATTTATCTAGCCATTATTCATTTACTAATTAAAAACGCGCTTGCAATAGTAAAAATTTTTTCTAGAAATTAATTTTCATATTTACCAATTATGTCAAGTATACTTTAATTTTTTTCATATGACAAAATTTTTTTTATCACGATTTTTTACTCATTAATAACTCCTTTATCCCATAAGGGCCCTTCCTTAAAGTCAATTGCCACCATGACGTTCATTATTTCTGGCCCTAATCTGGCCGCCAGCTGCCCGGCCAAGACTTTCCCATTTAAGCCAGAAAATAAAACAAAACCTCTTGGCCCCAATGGCCCCTAAAAAAGCCCCTGACCATTGAAAGGGGACTTTTGGCCCCGTTTTGGCCTTTTTTATTTTTTTAAATTTCTTGGCCTTTGGCGCTTTGGTTGGCCCCTGATAAAAAAATCAACTCACCGGAAAAAGCCGATCCCAGGCCGGGCCCAGCCCCAAATCTCTTTACGGACCCAGGCCGG
>JAITJP010000332.1 GCA_031278835.1 Deltaproteobacteria bacterium | reverse complement strand
ACCACAAAAATTAAAGGGCGAAAAGTCTTAAGGCCTATTTTGGGCGAAGACTAATGACCAAAACCACAAAAATTAAAGGGCGAAAAGTCTTAAGGCCTATTTTAGGTGAATTTTAATGAGTAAAACCTTACTGGAATTAAAGGGCGTCAGGACGGCCTACGGTAACATCGAAGCTTTAAAGGGCGTCGATCTCCACATCAACGAGGGCGAGATTATCGCCCTTTTGGGGGCCAACGGGGCCGGCAAAACCACCACCTTGGCCTCGATCACCGGTCTGGTTCCGCCCAAAAGCGGCAGCGTGGTTTTTGACGGCCAAGACATTAGGGGGGCTAGGATTGAAAGTTTGGTCAAAAAAGGCCTAATCATGGTCCCCGAAGGTCGGCACATCTTCCCGGGCCTGACCGTCTTAGAAAACCTCAAGATGGGCGCCTACGTTTTAAATGATCAAAAGGCCATCAAGCAAGATCTGGAATATATTTTTAATCTCTTTCCCATCCTGGCCACCCGCTCCAAACAAAGCGGCGGCACCCTGTCCGGAGGCGAGCAGCAAATGCTGGCCATCTCCAGAAGCCTTATGGGCAAGCCCCGCCTACTTTTGTTGGACGAACCCAGCCTGGGCCTGGCCCCCATAGTCATCCGCGATATCTTGGAAACCATCCGCAAGATAAACAAAGAAAACGGAACGACCATCCTTTTGGTGGAGCAAAACGCCAATCTGGCCTTGATGTTGGCTCACCGGGCCTACATCATGACCACGGGCCTAATCACCCTTTCCGGCACGGCCTCGGAATTTTTAAACGACGAAAACGTCAGAAAGGCCTATCTAGGCGGCTAAGCCGCCCGATAGGCCTTTTTTATTTTTTGCCTAATAGGTTAGCGATTTCAGAGACGATAAAATTAAAAAAATTTCTGGGCCAAAAAAAATAAAAAATAGGCCCCCACCAGCCCAGGGCTAGGGCCGCTCGGCTAGCTTGATTTTCGCGCTACCAAAAAAGCCAAACTCAAATTAGCGCTCCTGGATCCCTCCAGCGGCGGGATTAGTTTTTTTATCCGCCAAAATAGCCCCTATCCAGATGGGGGAAAAAAATTTCCTTTAATTCCCAGACCCCGCTCGCGTTTTTTTCTTGCCTGGTTTTAAAATTTTAGCCATAGAGATGACCATAAGGAGCTTTTGGCCCCCGGCTTAAAGTCCAGGCTCAGGTCTCACCCCAGCTCACCGGGCTAGGCCCCACTGGCCTGGACCAGTAACCTGGCCACTTTTGTAAAAAAATTTATAACCCCCTTGTATTTTTGGTCTTTTTCCTTTTATTATGTAAGGGACAGGGCCGGCCAAGATCTCTAAGCCCTTAGGCCAAATAAGCCCAATTTAAAACCAATAGTGAATAAAGGCGGCTGGTTTTTTAACTTCAGAGGATTTTTTGAGAATATAAGTTTTTAAGGAGACGGTCTTGAGCGAAAGCCCGAACCATAACCCAAATAACCTTAACTCCAATGGTTTAAGCCCCTTTAAACTGGTGGCCACGGCACCGGGCCAATTCCTTGCCCAAGGGGCCCTAAATACCCAGGTGCCGGGCCGGGTCTGGGAGCTTATTTTAAAATCGCCCAAGGGCAAAACGGCCCCAGGGCCCCAAGGTCAGGGGGCCCCGGGCCAAAGCCCTGGCCCTCAGATGACCATTGACATCTCGTCGATAAAAAGTCTGGATCTTAACGGGGCGGCCCAGCTGCTGTGGGTAAAAAATAGGCTTAAAGGCAAAGGGGTCAGCTTGGTCATTTCCGATCCCCCGGAGCACCTGGCGCCCATCTGGAACCTGGCCCTCAATACTTTGGGGCCCCCGGCCGAGTTGCCCCAAGAGCCGTCCTTTTTTGAAAAAATGGGCCGGATCCACTCCAATCTCTGGGCCGATTGCCTGGCCATGACGGCTTTTTTGGGTGAGCTCCTTTCGCACTTTTTCGAGATTTTATTTAAGCCCTGGAAGCTTCGCTGGGGCTCGACCCTTTTTTTAGTCGAACAAGCCGTGGTCAACGCCCTACCGGTGACGGCCCTGGTTTCTTTTTTGGTGGGCTTAATCTTGGCCTTTCAGTCGGCCATGTTCATGCGGCTTTTTGGCGTGGATATTTTCGTGGCCGATCTGGTCGGTTTGGCCTTGATTCGAGAGCTGGGCACTTTGCTTACGGCCATCGTTTTAACCGGTCGGAGCGGCTCGGCTTTTTCGGCCGAACTTGGGGCCATGAAGGCCAACCAGGAAATTGACGCCTTTGTCACCATGGGCCTGTCCCCTTCCCGGGATCTGGTTTTACCCCGGGTCATGGCCCTGACCCTAGCCACGCCCCTACTGACCGTCTTGGCCGACTTTGCCGGTTTGATCGGCGGCAACGTGGTCATGGTGACTTTGGGCCATCCGGTCAGCGTTTTTTGGACCGAGCTCTCGGGTCACGTGGATATTTCTGACTTTTCCACTGGGCTTTTTAAATCTTTCGTCTTTGGCTTTACCGTGGCCACCATTGGTTGCCAAAGGGGCCTGGCCGCCGGCAGCGGACCCACGGCCGTGGGCCAAGCCACCACCCTGGGCGTGGTCACCAACATCATCGTTTTGTCGGTACTCGATAGCCTTTTCGCCATTCTTTTTTACGTTTTGAACTGGTAAAAATTTTGGACCTGGGCCTTGGGAGCAAAAGCCTAAGCTCTGCCCCTCTCCAAACGGCCCCGTGAACGGCCCAAATCGACCCGTGACGGTCATTTTGACCGCCAGGGCTATAAAAACCCTGGGTCAAGCTTCCCAAGGCCCTGGAGGCCCCTAGGGCCCTTTAAAGGGCCATTCGAAAAATGGCCCAAAAGAAAATCTGACCAGGGAGGTTAGAGAAACAACCAGGCCAAAAAATACCATTGGCTCTTAAACTCAAGGCAAGTCAAATAACGCGGCCAAAAAAATATTTCGTTGGCGTCTTAAACTGGCGCCAAGTAAAATAAAAGCGGCCTTATAGATTAACCGTCTGACCCTTACTCAATCAGACGAATGGATGGATGGCAAATAATTCGTGGACTTAGAGAACAAAATCAATTATCCTTTAGTCGTGACAGATCTTGAAGTGGCCTATACGGATAATCCCCCTCTCCTAACCAACCTTAGCTTTAAAGTGGCCAAGGGAGAGATTTTCGGACTATTGGGTCCCAGTGGTTGCGGAAAGTCAACTTTACTAAGGCACCTGGTGGGCCTTGAGCGGGCCCGGACCGGAACCATTGAGCTTTTTGGGCAAGATCTCTGGGCCAAAGGCGGGGCCCTATTGGATCAACATCGCCGGAAATTTGGGGTCATGTATCAAGGCGGGGCCCTTTTTGGTGACCTTAACCTCCTGGAAAACGTGAGTTTGCCCTTAAAAGAATTTACCCAACTCTCGCCCGGGGCCATCAAGGCGGCCGCCCAGTTGAAACTAGCCCTGGTCGGCCTGTCGGGTTTTGAGTATTACCTCCCGGCCAGTCTCTCCGGCGGCATGCAAAAACGGGCCGCCATCGCCAGGGCCTTGGCCCTAGAGCCCGGACTCTTGTTTTTGGATGAGCCCTCGGCCGGGCTTGATCCGGTGACCTCGGCCGGACTTGACCAATTGATCGTGACTTTGGCCAGAAATCTTTCCCTTTCTTTCGTCATCGTTACTCATGAACTCCATAGTATCATGGTCACCTTGGATCGGGCCATCTTGCTCGACAAGGAGAAAAAAGGCATCGCCGCCATGGGAACGCCCACTTTCCTGGCCCATGATTCCCCAAGCCCGGCGGCCGCTCAGTTTTTCCGCCGCCAGGAATCTCTGCTCGGGCCCGGAAGGCTATAAAAATCCCAGGGCCAAGGCCCTAGCCTTTGCCCTTTGGCTGTCATCTTTCCAAGCCAGCCAAGCCTTTTCCCTTTGGTTGTCTCCGAGGCCCCGGGGCCCTTTGGCGAAAAAACCGGTTTTATTTTAAAACAAAAGCGGTCCGCCTGGTTAATTTTACAAACCAATAATCAAAATAAGTTAAACGCGAATTTTTGTTTTAAAAATTTATTATTCCTATACCTTTACGAGTATTAAACGATGTTATCTAGGGTAAACTATATTAAAATAGGCATTTTCACCATTTCCGCGCTGGTCTTGGTGGTCGGGGCCGTGCTCTATTTTGGCCTAAGTTCCGCTTTTAAAAATTACTTGGAGTGCCAAACCTATTTTAATCATACCGTTCAAGGACTAACCGCCGGGGCCTCGGTCAATTTCCGAGGCTTTCGGGTGGGCCAGGTCAAAAAAATTACCTTACCCATCACCACCGAGGATTTGGGTCAGCAGCTCATGGTTAAGGTTGAGTTTACCATTGACCCGGAACTGCTTATGGGTCGCCAGGGAGTGAACAATCAAGACGCCAAGCGCCTTTTGGAAAGAGAAATTAGCAATAAACTTCGCTGCTTTTTATCCTTCCAAGGCGTCTCTGGCTTGGGCTATTTAAACCTTGACTACCTGGAGCCAAATTCGGTCGAAGAGCCAGTTATTTATGAACCAAACGGCGAACTGGTCATACCCAGCGCCAAGGGAGCGGTTCTGGCCATAGGCGAATCTCTCTCAAAAATCCTGGAATCCCTTTCCAAAGTTGATTTTGAAACCCTGGATAAGACCATGAACACCACTTTGGTCTCGGTCAATAACCTATCCAACACGGTCAACACTGATTTGCACGATTTAACCACCACCATCACCAAATCACTAGAAACCTTCGATAAAGTTTCCATTGAATTAACTAAACTTACTGACCAGATATCCAATGATTTGAAAAATTTTAACCTTAATCAAAAATCCTCGGATCTAAGCGGCGCCCTAAGGCGCCTAAACGCCTTACTGAGCCAAGTCGATGGCCTAACCAGGACCACCAAAAACAGCCTACCCCAGACCCTGGAAAACCTCAGGGTCATGTCCGAAAACCTCCGCGAAGTCTCCGAGATGGCCAAACGCTACCCCAGCCAAATCTTCTTCGGTGAACCGCCCAAAGAGGTAAAATAATGCGCCAAAATCACTTTCTTACCTCCCGGGCCCAACTTGCCCTTGGCCCAATTTCTGGGCCCAAAGGCCCCAGCCTAAAGTTCTTTAGCCAAACTCTGCCAAGCTTTTTGGCCTTTTTACTCATCTCAAGCTTTTTCTTAACCGGCTGCGGCTTATCGCGGCCCTATCCGACCATCCGGACCTTTGATCTTGAAGACCTTTCCGCTTTACCCATTCCGAGCAAGGTCAGGCGGCCCCTGATGATCCAAATCACTTCCAGCGGAGCGGCCCCCCAATACGAGACCAGAAAGTTAGTCTACAAAATAGGCCCCAACGAGTTTAGCGAAGATTTTTACAACGAACTGGTCGGCCTGCCCTCTCGCCTAATCGCCGCCAAACTCTCCGGCTACCTGGAGGCCAGTTCCAATCGCTTTAGGGCCACCCAAGGGGTCATGGCCCAGAGTCCCGATCTCACCTTGGACCTTTATCTTACGGCCTTTTACGGAGACTTTAGCCTAAACCCCCACAAGGCCACGGTGGAACTTAAAGCCACCCTAACCGATCAAAGAAGCTCCAGACCCAGAACGCTAATGTCCAATTCCTACGCGCAAACCCGGCCGCTTAATTCCAATTCCACCGATCGGGCCGCCACTCTGGCCGAGGCCTTGTCCCAGGCCTTAAAGCCCATTTTGGCCGACATCGCCGACGATCTAAACAAGGCCATCTCCGGGCCTCGTAACTGACCATAATCTCCCGGCCCATGCCAAAAAAAAAGACCCAACCGGGTCTTTTTTTTTGGGCTTATAAAAAATGGTTTTAGCCGGTCTTCATTCGACTTCGGCGTGACGTTCCCTGATTTTGGCCAAAATGGGCCGCACGGCCAGAAAGGATTCAATGACCGAGGGGTCAAAATGGCGCCCGCTTTCCTGGGTCATGATCTGTATGACCAAAGACTCGTCAAAGGGTTCTTTGTAAGACTTGCGACTGCTTAAGGCGTCGTAGACATCGGCCACGGCCAGGATGCGGCCATAAATGGAGATCTCCTCGCCTTTTTTGCCGCGTCTTTCCCCTGGCCCGCCCGGCTCTTCGGCCCGCCGGGGCTCAGTTGGGCCTGGGTTTTGGTTAAGCCCAGGCTTTAGAAAGGGATTTAAACCATGGCTTTGATAATTTTTGAGCTCAGGTACTTGGGCTGGGTTTTGATGACTGACTTGAGTTTTTATTCCCGGGTAACCCAATCCGTCCCAGCGCTCGTGGTGATCGCAAATAATGTCGTAAACCAACTGATCCATGGGGGTTCTGACGTCCACATAGAGCTTGGCTCCCAAGGGCACGTGATCCTCCATGACCACCCTTTCCTGCTGATTCAATCGCCCGGGCTTGTTTAAAATATGGGTGGGTATCCAGGCTTTGCCCACGTCATGTAACATGGAGGCCAGGGGCAGCAGATTTAGGACCCGGTCTTTTTCCTGCTCGGGCAGGTTATTTTTTTGGGCCCAGTTTTTATAAATAGCCGTGGTCAGTAAGGAGATTCTCTCCACGTGGGCCGTGGTTTCGGTCTGATCGTGGAGTTCGACTAATTTTAAGCTATTTATGATCGATTCCTTAAGGGTGATGGCCCTTTCCAAGGCCACGGAAACACTCTGGGAAAAAAATTCCAAAATAGAAACGTCCTGGTCAGTAAAATCGACCACCTGACCGTCGCCATCCATGGGATTGATCAATTGCAAAATGCCCAAGAGAATACCGTTATGGGTGACCAGGGGAATGGACATGATGGCTTTACAAATGTAATTGGTGGAGGCGTCAATGGCGATTAGATGTTGGAAGGGAGCGTCAAAATCAATGTTTTCGGTATTGTTTACGGTTAATATGGCTTTGCTTTGGGCCACGTATCCAGCCAAAGTGCTAGAGTCGATTTCCAAATTTGAGCCAATAAAGGGCAGATCGTCTGAATCGTGAATGAGCCGCTCCAGATAATCGTTTTGGCTAGTTTGGAACTTTAGTTTGCCGTTGGTGACCAGATAAACGGTCCCGGCTTCGGCTCGCACCACCTGACGGGCCTTGGACAAAATCTTACCCAAGAGCAAATCAACGTCAATCAAATGGTTTAGACTGGCCGCGATACAGGAAACCTGTTTGCTCCGATCGTTTTCAACCGTTGCCAATTCGCTTAATATCAAACCAACCGCTCCTTTTACTCTCTTAGGGGCGCCCAGGAAAAAAAATCTCCCCCTAGCCCTGCCAAAATCACCTTCCCTAAAGCCGCCATTTCCAAAAATCAACTGGTCAAAAAACACTGGGGTCTATTTTAGTCTATATGAAGCTTACTAAAATATCAATCGATCGAAAAGCCAAAAAGACAATTCAATTATCTTTAAAAAAGACTAAATTCAAATTTCCATCGAGCCCACCGCTCCAATCATAAATTAACTCCGCTCTTAGCCCGCCCCGGACTTTTCTAACTCAATTCTTTCCACTCCCAGGCTCGGCCTTCTTAGCCAGAGGCTTTGGCCTAATCCCCAAAAAAAAAATCAGCCCGCCCTCAATGGTCCTTTCTAAAACCGGCCAGGCCGGCCCAATCTCCCAATAAACAAGCCTAATCGGCTGGCCAGTCCCCCTACCAGACCGATCAAGTCCGACCCGCCCCAGATAGGCTACGATATTTATGATCCTTATCAGAACTATCATATATAAATAGAGTAGAGCCAGGCGCTACATGGCTTATTGTCATTGAAAAATCTCTACCATCGTTATAGACAATTATTGGACTATAGTTTAAATAGTCATTTTTTCGTAAAGATAAATCATATAAATCTTTATAAAAATTTGTATACCTATTATGATCAGCATAATATAAATGTTAGTCAGCAACAATAGAGTCTA
>JAITJP010000293.1 GCA_031278835.1 Deltaproteobacteria bacterium | reverse complement strand
ATTTGTGATTATTCAATGATATTAAGACCATAATTTTATATTTCGTCAAAAGTATCAGTTCCATTGGTGCTTTGGTAAAAAAAGCTTCTGGGCGTTTCGTTTTGGTGAACGCTGATATTCACCATAAATCGTTTGACTGATAAGGCTTAATTGAAGTTTAATCTTGATAACGACGATACCACACGCATTTTAATGATTGGTTTATTTATTTAGCCATAAAGGTGGCTGATTTCCGTTTACCAAAGGTGAAGGCCAAGAGTCCAGAGTTTGGAAGGCCAATAAGCCGGTCATGACCTAAGGCTGTAAGTTTTTGATACTAAAAATTAAAAAGTATCAGATATTTATATTCTTTGGGAAAAGTAAGGGCGATAAGGAGGATCTTTAGATAAGATAAGTATTTTATGGCGCTATAGTAAATTTAATCTGATTTAATTTTTCTTTATAGGATATTTTAAAATTTTGATTAATTTAAGTGTAGTTAAAACTTACTTAAAAGAGATTTTAAGCGAGTTGCGAGAGAAAAATTACGCTATTTTGGGAATTTTTAGCGAAGTAAGTGGAAAGAAGCGATGGGCTGGGGGTTTTTAGGGACGGGGCTTGGTTTTGAGCGATGTTAGGCGGTTTTTTGGGGGTGTGATTTGGAAGTCAAGGCTGGTGGATAGGTTTTTTTTATCGCCCTTTTTTTGTGTGGGTATCGGCGGGAAAAAGAGTTTTGAAAATATTTGTCTGATTTTGTTTTTTAACCCGAAAGGGTGGTAATTCAGCGCTCTCACGACTTACTGGAGGAATCAATATGAAGTTGTCTCGAGTACCCATAATCGGTTTAGTGCCGAGCTTGGCCCTGGCTATTTTGGCCCTAGCTTTTCCGGTCCAAGCCTACGACTACAAGGTTGAAAAGATATTAAGCCCAGCCCCGGTTTTTTCACAAAACGGCATCGTTTCCAGCGCCCATCCCATCGCTTCATCGGTGGGGGTGCAAATTTTAAGGGAAGGCGGGAACGCCTTTGACGCGGCCGTGGCCGTGGCCTTAACCTTAAACGCCGTGGATATGTCCATGTGCGGCCCCGGGGGAGCCAGTTTTTGGCTGCTTTGGGAGGCCAAGGAAGGTAAACTCCACTCCCTGGACGCCGATACCCAGGCCCCCGCAGCGGCCACCCCCGATAAGTTCAAGGACAGATCGGAACTTCTGTCCGGGGTCAAGGCCATGGGTATTCCCGGCAACATGAAGGCTTACGTCGAGGTTTTGGAAAAATTCGGCACCATGAGCTTTGAAGAAGTTTCCAAACCGGCCATCAAGTATCTGGAAGAAGGCTTTGTCTTGGCCAAGCGCCAGAGTGACGGCTTTAAGTACAGCGCCGCCCAAGCCCCTTTGCAGTATCCAAATTTGGCCAGGGTTTTCGCTCCCGATGGTCATTGGCCCGATGAGGGGGCCATCATAAAAAATCCGGAACTGGCCCAGACTTTTAAGACCGTGGCCAAGGAAGGGGTTGAGGCTTTTTACAAGGGCTCGATTGCCAAGGAAATGGTTGACTACGTTCAGAAAAACGGCGGCTTATGGACCATGGAAGATCTGGCCAATTATAAGCTCAACTGGAACGAACCGGTCACCATGAATTACAAAGGCCTGACCGTTTATGGGGCCCCACCGCCCTCCTCGGCCACCACCTGGATGGAGATGCTAAAAATCGCCGAGGGCTACGACTGGTCCAAGATTGAAGACAACTCTTTGGAGTATCTGCACCTGATGGTGGAGATCGTCAGGGTGGCCCAGGCCGACACCTACCAATGGGTCTCCGATCCGGCCTTTGTGCCCAGCCAAAGCCATAAGCTGGTCTCCGAGGCCTATGCCAAAGTTCAGCGTCAGAGAATCAGTCTGGACCAGGCCGCCAAGGGCAAAGTCCAGCCCGGTGACCCGGAGGCCTGGAGCCAGCCTGGCTTTAAGCTAAGTCAAGCCCCTGAGAATTTGGAATCAATCAAGATGGCCATGGCCGATAGTATCAGGGACATGACCTATCGCGGTAACACCAATCACGTGGTCGTGACCGATAAATGGGGTAACTGTGTAACTTTCACCCATACTTTAGGGCAGTTTTTTGGCGGTCAAGACCTATTGGGCAATACCGGGGTTATTGGCAATAACGGCATGGACTGGTTTGATCTGGACCTTAATCCCTGGACCGAAAAGAAAAGTAACCTGGTGGTGGCCCCCAATAAAAGAAATCGCTGGACCTTGTCGCCGGGCATGATCTTCAAAGACGGTAAGCCTTACATACTGGTCGGCGGATCTGGGGCGGAAATGACCATGCAGGCCATTTTTCAAGTCCTTATCCGGATGCTTGAGTATAAGCTAAATCCCCAGGCGGCCATCGCCTCGCCGCGCTTTTTATACGGCGACGTTTATCATTACACGGCCGGGACCCGCCTTCACGTTGAGCCGGAACTGAGAGCCTTTTTGGAAAAAGGCATGAAACAAAAAGGTCATGACCTGGTGCCCGGCGATCAAGTTTGGCGCATGCCCACGGGTTTTGTCTGGGCCATCGAGCTTGACCACCAAAGCGGCACCTTTGCCGGTGGGGCCGAGGTCCGAGACGAGGGCCACGCCGCCGCTTACTAG
>JAITJP010000193.1 GCA_031278835.1 Deltaproteobacteria bacterium | reverse complement strand
CTTTGTAACAAAGTTTTTAAATTTTTATTTTTTAAATTAGATCCGGGCCTTAACTTTCCTAGAGCCGGGGCTGATAAGGACTATTGATAAGCGTTTAAATTTGGCCGCGGGCTAATTTTACTGGCCCTGGCAGTGCTTTTTTAGATAATTTATTTGGCCAAAAATCATAGAAAGAGCCACGGTTAGGCCCGGGCCTGGTAATCGGCCCTGAAGGCCCCCAGGCGGCCTTGAGAAAAAAATTGGGCTAAAGACCTGGCCAAGGCTTTTGCCGGGCTGCCAGGGGCTAATTTGGCCCTTTATCGGGCCAGTTTTGGCCGGGGCCGATCCCCCCAGATTTTTAAATCGGGCCGGGCCAAAAAAGGCCCTGGGGCTTAATGGGCCGGGCCCTGGTTAGTTAAGCTACTTTGGCCAGCTTTTTGGGGGCCAATGAAAAGCCGCCCTTGGCTTGGTTGGGTTTGGGCCTGGGGGAAATTAAACATGGATACTTTGGTGGTTTTTTTGGGCTGGTCAAAAAAAATGCTTAGCAATAAAACGATTGACAGCCAGCCTGAGGCGCCTTATAATGCCTTCAACATGGGTTTTTGTCCTTAATATGATTCTAAGCTTCCATTGATAAAACTTCGGAAGTCCTATGGTCAGTAATTTCTGGTCTATAATAGTTCTTATTCCAAGCGGGCCCGGTCGAGATTGTCCCACAAGGCTTTCCTTGGCTCTCTCAAGCCGATATCGCTTGGTTTTTTTGCTTTTTTCTGCAAAACAAACTAAAATGGAAAAATCTAGTTTGTTGTCCCCGAATCGTAATTTCTGGGCGGTCTAAAAGATTATCAACCAGCTAGTGGCCTTTGTTAGTTTGTCAGGTTTTGAAATTGAAAGGGCGTCTGGCCGTTTCTAATCTAATTTTAATAAGTTTCCCGGGGCCCTCGGCCCCATGTTTCGAGAAAACGAAATCCTGACCGGCGATGGCGACTGGCCCGGGAATTTCAGGCCCTAGTTAAGGGTCCATATTTGGCGAAACTCAAACGGAGGATTTACGCATGAAGAGAGTTTTCTTATTGGTTGCCCTAGCTCTGTGCTTGGGCCTGGTCGTCGTTGGTTGCCGCTCCAAAACGGTCACCAGTGAAACAACGACCGATACCGCTCGACTGGCCTTTTTGAACAATAACGTTCTCTTTGATTTTGATCGTTACAACATCCGCCCGGATCAAATTCCGGTCATCAATTCAAAGGTAGCCTATCTACAGGACAATCCCTCTTTAAGCTCGGTCATTCAAGGCCACTGCGATGAGAGAGGCACCGAGGCCTACAACGAGGCCCTAGGCGATCGTCGGGCCAGATCGGCTTACAATTATCTCGTAGACCATGGTATCAGCGCCTCCAGGCTGTCGACCGTGTCTTACGGCAAAGATTTCCCGCTGGATCCTGGTCACAATGAGGCCGCCTGGGCTCAGAATCGCCGCGCCCAGTTTGTTCTCCAGTAGTCAATTACCCCTCCGGTTCCGCCCGGATGAGAGACTTTAGTCCCCCCGGACAAAAGATTCCAATCCCCGGGGCCCTTTAAACGCAAAACCGAAGACTCGCCTTTCGTGAGCCTTCGGTTTTTTTTTGAAATGGGGAAAAAATATTTTTGCGCCCTTTGGCAACTAAGCCGTGCCTTAACTTTTTATGGATTAAAGCCGATTGGTTTATTAGGGCCAATTGACTTGGCCATTTTGGCCAAGGCCGGCCCCCAGAGGTTGGCAAGAATCATCTTAATTTTTATTCTAGCCTTGGGACCTTAGCCAATTAGCTTAGGGAAAAACCCCTGATTGTGAAAAATATTCTAAGCCGGGGGCCGTGAGATTATTGATTTTTCGTTAATTTGTATATATAATTCTGATAATTTAGCCTATAAATAAAATAGGCTGACGCCAAGGATGGCTCTCGAGCCCGTTTAAAGGTGGTTTTTTTCTATTTTCCCTTGGATATGTAAGGACTTACCAAATAAGTTTATCCTCATTTAAGTTAACCAATGGGCCCTGACCAGGCCGTTTTGGCCGGCTAGGCCGGTCAAACTTAAAGCCACCGGAGGACTTTTTTGGCCGGGCCGGCTATTATTTTTCAAGGGCCGGGGCCCGCTTAATGGCCTCGGCTGACCCTTAAAGGCCTTATTGATTTAATTTGATTTACCGCTTTATTGTGCTTTTTTGACAAATGCTTTAAAATTATCGCGGAAAAAGAAAGCTTCTCTTATTTTTCAGCCTGGATCAATCATGGAAGTCAAAACCCAAATACCCAATCCCAGGATCCTGATCGTCGATGACGATGAGCTTATCCATAAGCTTTTGGGGGCTATCCTGCAAAAGGCCGGCTTTGAATGTCTGGACGCCTTAAGCGGGGCCGAGGGCTTGGTTAAGGCCCAAAACGAAAAGCCAGAGCTGGTTATTTTGGACATCATGATGCCCGAAATGGACGGTTTTGAGGTCATGCGGGCTTTAAAATCAAACCCGGTCACTTCTTCCATTCCGGTCATCTTTCTTTCGGGTAAATTTCACAATCGGGAAAAGGCCATGGCCCGGGAACTGGGCGCGGCCGATTTTATGGAAAAACCCTTTGAGCGTTCCGAACTCTTGGCCCGGGTCAAGACCTATCTGACCTTACGCCAACAGGAAAACAACATCAGCTTTTACAACGAGAGCTTGGTTAATCTGGCCAGGGAAGCCTTGGGTATCCTAAGTCGCCATGGAACCAGGGAACTGCCCAACTTGCCCGTGGAACTGGCTAACAATCTGGAAAATTCTTTTAAAAAGGCCAAAGACGCCGCCACGGTCATCGAAAACCAATGGGTGGTTTTTTCGGCCTTCGTTAAGCCTTTTTTGGCCGGACAAGGCGACAGTTATTACCGAGAATCCTTAACCCTTATCCCCAACACCATGAGCGAACTTAAACTTGAGCTCGACAAGATTGGCTCGGCGGCCAGGGAACTTCAAGCCCTGTGCAATCCCCATCCCGAAGACGATAGCGATGAGGTGATTAAATAGCCCTGGGCTTAAAGCGGTTTTTTTTGTAAGCTAGGCCAAGGCCGCTTAGAAAAAAATCAGAAGGTTTTTTTTGGCCAGGGTCTTAAAGTTTTATCATGAGCCTTTTTTGATGATGGTTTTTTTGACCAAGTTGTTTTTTTAAATTACTCGTAAACTTAATAACTCGTAACTTTTTAAACATAATTTTTTTTAATCGTTCTACGATAGCTAAGCGTTAAGGGGCAGCCTATGAGCGAGATGGAACTTGATGAAGGACTGCTTCAAGATTTCATAACGGAGTCCAAAGATCTCATGGAGGAGTATACCTCCAGTTTATCGGCCTTTGAAGCCGATCCCACCAACCTGGACACTATCAATCCGGTTTTCCGGGCCGCCCACACCCTCAAGGGTTCCAGCGCGTTTTTTGGTTTAAACCATATAAAAAACTTTGCCCACAAATTGGAAAACCTCCTAGATGACATTCGTCACGCCACCAGAAAGGCCGATCCCAAGGCCATAGAATATCTCTACTTGGCCGGCAACCATTTAAAGGCCATGTTCGATAGGCTTTCGGCCGGCGACACCTCGGTCAATTTAACCCCAGACGAAGAAGCCTTCCAAGACGAGCTGGTTAAATGGATGGAGGAAACCGGATCCGGCGGCGGGGCCGCTGGCCCAAGCCAAGGGGCTAATTTTGAGACGGCTTGCGTCAACATAAAAAGCCTTTTGGCCGAGGCCATGGAGAGCGGCAAAGATACTGACCAGCTAATTCAAGACATCACCGATGTCATAAATACCTTACCCATTAAGCTGGAAGCCAAAAGCGGCGGGGCTTCGGAGAGCTTACCCCGGCCCAAGGCCGTCCACTACAAAGGCATTGACTTTACCCAGTGTTTACTGGGCGCTTACGACGCCATCAGCGCTCCCAGCTTTGACCCCAAAACTTTTGACGGTTTTTTAAAACAAGCCGGAAATCTCATCGATGAAAACTCATTGGATGATTTAATGCCCCACTACCAGGTGGCCCAGGAAGATTTTACGGCCGTCTATGAAAGCGGCCTTGATTTTGACCCCATCTTGGTTGGCTTAATCAAATCCAAACTCGAGGATCTCTTGCGGGGCATGGATCTGACCGTCCACGTGGATGAGCCCCCGGAATCCTCCGAAGAAGAAGCCCCTCAACAGGAAGCCGAAGGCGACGAGGAGCATAAAGGCGGCGAGGCCAAAGCCGACGAATCTTCCAAGGCTAAGCAAGAACGAAAGACCATGCGCATCTCCGAGGAGAAGGTCGACGGCTTTATGAGTTACGTGGGCGAGCTGATTGTCACGGCCGAGACTTTTAATTACCTCCAAAAAACCATTGAGCAGGAAAAAGTCAATCCCAATACCATCCGGGCCTTTAAAAACGCCAACCAGGCCTTTCGGGAACTCTCCGACGAGCTGCAAGAAAGTTTAATGGAAATTAGGCGGGTGCCCATTAAGGGTATCCTCCAAAAAGTCAACATGATGGCCCGGGAGCTTAGTCACCAGCTGGGTAAACAAGTTAAAGTCCAGCTCGATGGCCAAGAGGTTCAACTGGACAAAAGCATCGCCGAGAGCCTGGAAGCCCCCTTGGTCCACGTGGTCCGAAACTCCATGGATCACGGTTTTGAATCGCCAGAGGATCGCCTGGCCTCCGGAAAACCCCCGGAGGGCTTACTGCGGGTCTCGGCCTCGGCCGACAAAGAATTTTTTTACATGGTGGTCGAAGACGACGGTAAGGGCATTGACCCGGAGGTTATGAGGACCGTGGCCGTGACCAAAGGCATGATGTCCGATACCCAGGCCAGTACCTTAACCGACAAAGAAGCCATTGGCCTAATCTTTGGGGCCGGTTTTTCCACGGCCAAGGAAATTACCGACGTCTCCGGTCGGGGCGTGGGCATGGACGTGGTGCGCACCAACATAAATTCCTTAAACGGCTCCATTAACGTGGACTCCAAGGTCGGACACGGCACCACCATAACCCTAAAAATCCCCCTGTCGGTGACCCTGCAAGTCATCAAAGCCCTGCACGTCCGGGTGGGCAAGGCTAATTTCATCATTTCCTTGGAGGAGATCTTGGAATCCCTAAGGCCGACCCCGGAAGAACTTTCCACGGTCGAAGGCCGGGGCTTGATCCTAAATCGCCGCGGTCAGATTACCCCTTTAATTAAACTCTATGAGCTCTTTGACCTGGAACCCGAACACCCCGATCCCTCGGACGGCTTACTGGTCATGGTCGAAACCACGGCCGGTCGTTACGCCCTTTTGGTCGACGAGGTCATGGGCCAACAGCAGGTGGTGGTCAAAGAACTGGGCGAGCAGTTTAAACGCCTTAATTTCCTAGCCGGCAGCGCCCTTTTAGGCGACGGTGGCCTAGGCCTGGTCCTGGCCGCCGACGGCATAGTCCGCTTAGCCTTTGGCCTTGACGGCTAAGCCAGCCCCGGCCTAAAACTAAGCCAAGTCTCTAAGGCCTTCGCCTTAGGACTTGGCTTTTTGGGCCTTATCGACCAAGTTTTTTTGAGCCAAAAAAAGCCGCGATTTACGCGGCTTAGGTTACTAAATTAAACCAAATTTTTTTCTCGGCCAACTAAGCTGGCTTATTTGACCGGAAGTATAATTTTTACGAAAAGCCCAAAGTGAATTAACATTAAAAAAGCAATTAGCAATTACCTTAAGAAAAATCTCCTTTCTTAAGGAACCCCGTAGCCCCTGGCGGCCCGGGTAGGATGTCAAGTAAGGACGGTGCTTAATGTCTTCGGAAATAAATCGAGTTTTTATACTTCCCGGTGAGTATTTCATCTCAAAACAACCCCATATCATTTCCACCCTTTTGGGTTCCTGCGTGGCCGTGTGCCTTTACCACCCCGGTCAAAAGTTTGGCGGCATGAACCATTACATGCTGCCCTCCAGCCCCACCAAGGAAAAGTCCGGTAAATATGGCGACTACGCCATTGGCGTTTTGCTGCAATTCATGGAACGGACCCTGGGCAATCTGAACGGGCTCGAAGCCATCATCAGCGGCGGGGCCAACGTGGTCAGTAACATCACTACCGGCGCCCAAATAGGCCCCCGAAATATCGAGATCGCCCGCCAAACCCTCCTAAAGCACCACATCAAGATCATCGCCGAAAACGTGGGCGGTAACGTTGGCTTAAAGCTTCATTACCAGAACTGGGACAATAAACTGGCCATTGAAAAAATGGACCGCAAGATCATGAGCGGCTCGACCATCACCAAGGAAGAAACCAATCGCTTTTCGGCCCCAAGCCCGCCCCTGGGCCAGGCCTTTAAGCCCTCCAGCCCGGCGGCCGGCAAACCCTTTAGCTCGTCTTTGAGCCCTCCGGCCGCTCCCACTTTTTCGGCCACCAAGAGCGCCCAGCCCTTTTCTGGCTCCAAAATCAAGGTCCTGGTAGTGGACGATTCGGCCATAGTCCGTAATCTCCTAACCAAGGCCATGGCCGATGAGCCTGACATCAAAGTGGTCGGGGCGGCCAAGGACGCCTACGAAGCTCGAGAAATGCTCCTAGAGCTTGGCCCGGACGTCATTACCCTGGACATCGTCATGCCCAAAATGGACGGGGTGACTTTCCTTAAAAAACTCATGGTCTACTACCCCATCCCGGTCATCATTTGCTCAACCATAGCCAAGGCCGGTAGCGCCGCCGAACTTAGAAGCGACAAGATCGGGGCCGTTGACGTCATTGACAAGGACAGCCTAAACCTTTACCACGGCATGGAAACGGTTAAACAAATCCTTATCCCCAAGATCCGCGAAGCGGCCAGGACCCGGGTTACCCGCAAGTCCAAAGAAGAAGTGGCCGGCATTTAAAGCAATATTTGTAAACCAGCTTTTTTTCGGTTTTAGCCATGAACAACTTAAACCAGCCAGCCGCTCGGCCCTTTTTGTCCGGCCTGGGCTTAGCCTTTTTGCTCCTGGCCCTTAGCCTAGGCCTTTCGGGCCTAGCCCAGGCCCAGGATTCACCACAGGGGCAGGATTTTGGATTGGGCTTTAGGCCGGTGGCCCCGGTAGTAAAGGTCACCATTGAAAAGGCCGTGGAAAGGCCCCAGGAGATGTTTACCCAGGGGCTGATTTTTTATAACCAACATCTCTACGAGTCAACCGGCCTGTATAATAAATCAGCCCTGCATAGCTACCCAGCGGCCGAACTGGAGCAAAAAGGCGGCCTGGGCACCCAAGCTCAATTAAACCTGCCCCCGGAGGTCTTTGCCGAGGGCCTGGCCCAGGCCAATGGAATTTTATATTTACTGACCTGGAACGAGGGCCTGGTTTACCTGGTTGACCCTTCTAGCTTGGAAATAAAAAAGACCATCCACCAAGCAATGGAGGGCTGGGGTTTGGCTTATGACGGGCAAACTTTTTGGCGCTCCGACGGTTCCGATCGCTTGCAAAAACATCAAGTGGAAAATTTCGCTCCGACCGGTGAGCCGCTTCAAGTCAGAGATGGTCAAAACCCAGTTAGGCATTTAAACGAACTGGAGTGGGAGGCCAAATCCGGCCTAATCTTGGCCAATATCTGGCACAGCGCCCTTGTAGCGGCTATCGATCCGGCCTCGGGTCTGGTCAAATACTAT
>JAITJP010000176.1 GCA_031278835.1 Deltaproteobacteria bacterium | reverse complement strand
CCGGCTTCTTGACTGAGGCATTGCTCGTCACAGACCATTTGAGCCCCAGCCCGGGAGCCCAGGAAAACCAGACTAGCTATTAGTAGAGACAATATCATTTTTATCATTTTTCTGCCCCCGTGGTTAAAATATTACCTAGATAAAAGCCAAAACCATCTATTTTAGTGAACTAATGAGCCTAATTTATCAAATAGTCGTTAAGGCTTTTTTTTCCAGCCGAGCTGAGCGAATTATCCAAAGCGAAACCCAGAAAATCCCGTAAAAACAAGGATTTTCTGGGCTAGGGCTGGATCATTTAGTTAAAAACTAAAAAACCCCTTGAAAATCAAGAGGTTTTTAGTTGGAGCCAATATCGCTTATTATAACAATCGGAAAATATTAAATTTATTGGTAGCGGGGTCAGGATTCGAACCTGAGACCTTCGGGTTATGAGCCCGACGAGCTACCAGACTGCTCCACCCCGCAACGCAAAATTGATTGTAGCAGGAATTAAATAAATGTCAAGAAAAATTTTGCCAATAAAAATTTTTTTTGGGGGCGGCTTTTTGGCCCGGACCGGCCCGAGCCATTGGTGGCAAGGGGGGGTCAAGGGGGGGGCTAACTTTCATCATAAATTAAGGGTTTCTAGGATGCTTTGGAGACGGTGAGTGTAGAGGTGGTCATTTAGGACCCTTTGGCGGGCCTTTTGGCCCATGCGCAAGCCAAGTTCTGGCTGGGCCAGGTGTTTGGTGATGGCTGAGGGGATTTCTTGGGGATCATTAACTATTTCTAGTTCATCTGGGCTAAAAAGATCTGGCAGTAGAAGCCTATTGTCAACGATTTGTAGGGAAGAGCGCAGGGCCAGTTCAAAGGTCCTGGGGTTAACGAAGGCGCTGGCTTGGTCAAAGGCTGAGCCCTGGCCGGAGTGGATGTTTAAGTTTATTTGGCCCAGGGCGTAGGCCAGGGAACACTCGGAAGTGGTAAGTCTACGGCCGTTTTCAAATAAGTGGGCTTTAAGGGCCGGGTCTGAGTTTTGGTAGCCCGAGCCAAAGATCTTAAATTCCGAGAGGGCTAGGCCGGTTTGGGGCCAAAAGTTTTGGGCCAGATGGCTTAGGATGGCCTGGCGGTTGGGGTAACCGGCCCCGTGGGCCGAGAGGGTGGCTTTATAAGCTGAATATAAGGACAAATCAGGCGGCCAAGGGCTTTGATGGTCAGCGGCGGCCGGCAGATAGTGGGCGTTATTTAGGCCCCAGCGCCGGATGGGGCTACTTAGTAAGTCGCCTTGGATGTGAAAAAACAGATCATAGGCCGGGGCGATCTCTTTGACGTATTGAAAACGAAAATAGTCCTCAACAAACCAAAAGGCCAAAAGGGCCCCTTTGACTTCCGAGCGAAGCCGGGCCAGGCCCTTGACCTCCAGGGGGGCTTGGGCCAAGTTAAAAATCAAGCTGGGCTGGAATTCCTGGGCGGCCTCGATGAGCTCATGGGCCGAAGCGGCTAGGAGATCAAAGGAGCTTTTCTGGCCCTGGACCCGTAGGTTTAGGGCTTCTTGGCTTAGTTTTTCGGACCAGTGGTGCAGATGGGCATGAAGGCCCAGGGCCGTGGCCGCCCGGTGGATGGACTTGGCCATGGGCGCGGAGCCGCCAAAGTAAGGTGGGGTGATTAGGATTCTGAGGCTGGCTAGTTTTTTTTGATCCAGTAAGCCAACCAGGCCGGTCCAGGCGGCCAAATCGCGCCTTTTGGAGGGCTGGTGGGTGATGAGTTTAATGGGCTTTGGAGTTATTCGCCCGGCGGCTTTGTCAAATGGGCTAAGTATTTTGAGCTTTTGAGTTTTTAGGTCATCGATTAGGTCAAACAAGCAAAAGTTGGCCAGGATAATCCGGGGATCGGGCTCGTAGACGCTTAGGCCCGGCAGGAGCTCTCTGGCTAGGCTCAGGGTTATGGGGCTGCCTAGACCAAAAAGCCAAAAGTCCTCAAGCTCGGGCTTAGAATTTAGGGCTTGGGCCAGAAGTTTTTGGGCTTGGTCTTGGGGGGCCAGGCGGGAGTCCTGGGAAGCCCCGTCAACCACCAGGACCGGTGAGCCGTCCTGGGCCCTGATAAGTTCCAGGCCCTCTAAGTGGGGATAAGTGGTCAGATATTCGGCCAGGGGGTGATTGATTTCAGAGAGATAGTCTAAATTTTTAAGTAAAGTGGGCGATTGTGGTGAAATAAGGTCCATTATTTACACTCGTGTTATTTTTTTGTTTTTAAAAAAAAATTAGTCGATTTTTTCTCCCAAAAGCGAGAGAATAAAATTAGTGTCAAGGTGTTTTTCAACCAAATCAGCCAAACGGTTAATTTCTCGTTCCCTGATTTCATGGTAATCGAGACTTTTGGCTTGTTTTAGGCCGGCCCAGCTTAGGATGGTTTTGGCCCCTTCCGGGCTCTCAAAAAGGCCGTGTAAATAAGTTCCAGCCACTTGGTTGTCTTGACTAAAGGCCCCGTCGGGCTGGCCGTTAGCCTTAGTCAGAAAGGGCCTGGCTAGGTCGGGTCCGGAGGTGACCCCGGCGTGGATCTCATAGCCGGTCACTTCTTTGTTTTCCAAGGTCAAGGTGGCTTTGGCGTTTAGGAGCTGCTTTTCCGGCTCCAGTCTGGTTTCCAGGTCCAAAAAGCCCAGTCCCGGGCTATCGCCCGGGGCCGATTCCAAGCCCAGGGGATCCTTAATAACCCGGCCCAACATCTGGTAGCCGCCGCAAAGACCCAGCAGTTTGCCGCCGTAACGAAGGTGCCGGTTAAGCCGTTCCGGCCAGCCCTCCGAGCGCAGGAATTTAAGATCCGTGCGAACGCTTTTAGACCCGGCCAAGACAATCAGATCGGCCGGGGGCGGCTCTTGGCCGGGTTTTACGAAAAATACTTCCACCTGGGGGTTAAGGCGCAGGGGGTCAAAGTCAGTATGGTTACTGATTCTGGGCGTGACCGGGACCACCACTTTGAGGGTCTGGGCTTGTTTGTCGGATTGCCGGCGGTCAATGGCGTCCTCGGCTTCCAAGTGAAAACCCACCAGATAGGGCAAAACGCCCAAGACCGGTTTGCCCGTGTAATTGCTTAGCCAATCAAGGCCCGGTTCCAAGATGCTCAGATCACCCCGAAAGCGGTTAATGACAAAACCCTTGACCCGGTGGCGCTCGCTTTCGGACAAAACCATGGTCGTGCCGGCCAGGTGGGCGAAAACCCCGCCCCGTTCGATGTCGGCCACCAGCAGCACCGGGCAGTCCACGGCCTCGGCAAAACCCATGTTGGCGATGTCGCCTTGGCGCAAATTGATCTCAGCCGGACTGCCGGCCCCCTCAACGATGAGGTGTTTAAATCGCGAGGAGAGCTTTTGGTAAGAGTCCAAAACGGCCTTCTGGGCCAGGGGCTTGTAAGCGTGGTAAGCCCGGGCCTCCATCTCGGTCACGGCTTTACCTTGGATGATGACCTGGGAGCCGGTTTCGGAGTTGGGCTTAAGCAAGACCGGATTCATGTCAACCATGGGGGTCAGCCCGGCCGCCTGGGCCTGAACGGCCTGGGCCCGGCCGATCTCGCCGCCCTCAACGGTGACCGCGCTATTTAAGGCCATGTTCTGGGGCTTAAAAGGGGCGATCTGAAGCCCGCGGCGGTACAAAAAGCGACAGATACCGGCCACCAAGGTGCTTTTTCCGGCGTCCGAAGTGGTGCCCTGGATCATTAAGGTGGACATGGCGGCCTTATTTAGTAAATATAGTCTTTTATATTAGATATTTTTTATGAAAGGATCGATCTTAATCTGGATAAAAGAGATTCCTTAAGCTTGACCTGGCTAATCAAGATTAAAATAGCTCTTTTATAGATTTTCTTCTGGCTTGGTGGGGCTTTCTTGGCTAGGACCGGTAACTTTGGGGCGCTTTAGAAAGGCCAGGAACTGGTTAAAGCCGAAGATTATAGCTATCAATAAGAGAATAATGAATAATTCCCAAACGGTGTACTGTCCCATAAAACCTCCAGCTTATGATTGAAAATATCGTAAAGATATTTATAAAAAGTTAAAACAAATAGAACACGATAATATTTTATAAAAATATCTAATATATTCTACAGAAAATTGATACTGTCAAAATTTTTATTAATTTTGACAATTTCAATCCAGCTATAATAAATATATTACCTGTACTTTGTGACAATAATATATTTTGACCATTTCACTCTAGTTATAATAAGGCCATTAGCTATACTTTAAGTTCAGTCTTTTTGCTCAATTTTTGTTCACCGGGCTGATTTAACAATTTTACAAGGTTTGCCCGGTCCATTCAAGCCCTTCTATAAGCAGGCTGGGAATATTACCAAGGGACTTTGACGATGATAACTTCATTAAATAGTTAAAATCGTTTTGTTTATTTAATATTAAAGTCTAATGGGGGCTTGAAAATTAAAAATAATTTGTTTTGAAATTAAAATATCGATCTTTATTTTAATGAAGGGATAAAAAGGCGCGGCGGGAAACTTTTGGCCAAAAGGGCTGGGCGGGCCTGGGGGCCCAAGCTAGCGGCTAGCTGGGCTGGGCAGGGCAGTGGGGCGGAAAAATGGCCCAAGGCCACCGAGAATTTTTCCGGTGGCCTTGGGCTGGAAATCATTCGTCCATAATGGTCAGAATTTGACCGTCGTCAACCAGATCGATGACCGGATCGACGTCATCGGAGGTTAAGGGCTCGAAGTCTCGGACGTTATTGATGGTGATGTAACCGTCGGCAATCTCCCTAAGGGCCAAGACCACTTCTTTGTTTTTTCTGGGGCTTAAAGGCCTAGCCCCTTTTTTCAGCTGCCTGGCCCTTTCGGCGGCAAGGTGAACCAGGAGGAAACGGTTCTCAACCTTTTCCAGACAGTCTTCGATAGTCACTCTGGCCATTTTTTTTCTCTCAGAAAAGCCCGGCTCGGGAATGGCCCAGCGGGGCTTTTGGTCATCGCCGGCCCAGTCAGGACAGATAAAAGGCGCGAAGGAGATTTGACTGGGCCAAGGTGCTTGATTTGGTTAGGCCGTTCAAACAAGGAACGGGAAATAATCGCGCTCGATCGGTTTAGGGCGCCTCAGCTTCAAGCGGCCGGGCTTTTTTGGCCCACTACTGGGAAGGCTAAAGGCTCCTCTGGTCAAAGCCTGGCAAGCTCTTAACTTATGGTCGAGGCCGCCAATTGGTACTTATACCAGAAAAACCGGGCATTTTCAAGCGAAATTAGTTTTAGTTGATGGAATCCTTTAGGGCCTTGGCTACCCTAAACTTGACCGTCTTGGAGGCGGCGATCTTGATGGGCTCCTTGGTTTTGGGGTTAAAGCCCCGACGAGCGGCCCTTTCGACCAGGGTGAAGGAGCCCAGACCGGCCAAGGAGATGGTTCCAGAGGTTCTGATCTCGTCGCCCAAGATGGCGATGAGACCGTTGATGGCTTTGGTGGCCTGGGCTTGGGTCAGTTCGGTGTCCTCGGCCAGCTTGGCTACCAGTTCGGCTTTAGTCATAGTTGAAAATCCTTTCAAAAGGTGGTTAGTTTGCAAAACTTGAAATCAAAGTTTTGCGATCGTCTAGAGATTTAGACGGTAAACTTGTATATATTAAATTTTCTTGTGAAAATATGATATTTGTCGTTCAATAAGCATAGAATCGCGGCGGTGACTTTTTGGATAGCGATCCGGCAAGCGTGATTTAAGTTTATAGTCCATTTCGCCTGTGGGGTCAAGGGGAATATTCGATTTTGGGGAATTTTTTCTAAGAAAATTTGAAAATTTTACAGCCCTGGCCCAGCCTCAGTCGTTCCGGGCTTATTTTATGGCCATCTCCTTTATAACTATATGAATATACAAATTTTAATTTCGCTCTGACCGGGTCTGGCTTTGAGTAAAGCCCTTCTCATTTAATGCTAGGAAAATAACAATAAAAAATCTAGATCGTTTTTAAAAAATAGATAATAATTTCAACTTTAATAATTCATAACTAGTCATTTTCTTAGTTAAACTAACTTAAAATTAGAATTAGTTAGAAATTACTAGGTAATTTTTATTACAAGTTGGTAAAGTCACTTCATAATTGGGGCCCCAGGCTGGCTTAGCCTGCCATTAGGGTCTTTTAATGACCAAGTCGAGCCAGAGCCAAAAATCAGGCCCCGGGCCCTGATTTTTGTTTAAAATCGCTTAATAGGTGATATTAAACTGGAAAGGTGGTTTTTTCATAGATAAAGGTGGGGGCTTGGGGAAATATTTAAGATTATTAAGCGTAAATATTTAATTAAAATTGTCAGTTGTTTAAAAAGAAAAATTAAACCAGTCAGATAAAAAATTGAGAGTTAAGGTTAAACTTGGGGGGTATTTTTAGTTTAAATTTTAAAGATAAAATTTTTTGTATCGGTTTGAGAGGTAAAATAGATACTTGGGCTGGTTTATTGATTTTTGGAAAATTTTAAAGCTAAGCTATGGGCATTTGTCCTGGTCTTTGGCTTAGAAGCCGGGCTGGGCCGGGTTTGCTTTTAACCAAATGACTTGATATCATTATTCAGCTCAGGCTCGGAGACTTTTTAATCTAAGCCTAATTGGCTAAAGTCTTGGCCGGGTTTTTTTTCGGCCAGGTTAGTTTAGTCAGGGCTTGGCCGGGTTTTTTTTTCGGCCAGGTTAATTTAGTCAGGGCTTGGCCGGGTTTTTTCGGCCAGGTTAATTTAGTCAGGGCTTGAGCTTCCCCTTCACCCCTAATTCGCGAGGTGCCAGCCTTTAGGTATGGTAGAAAAGAACGATTTCGAAATAGAAAAAGAACTGCCGCTTTTGGCCGTCAGAGACGTGGTCATCTTTACCGATATGATTTTGCCCTTGTATATTGGGCGAGACAAGTCGGTGGCCGCCATTGAAGCGGCTTGGAGCGGCTCGAAGCAACTTTTGGTCGTGGCCCAAAGGGAACAAAGAGACGAGTTTCCCGGGCCCGAGGGCCTCTATCGGGTGGGCACGGTGGCCCAGATCATCCGTCAGATGAAGATGCCCGACGGCCGGATGAAGATCTTGGTTCAGGGACTGGCCAAAGCCAGGATAGTCGAGTTTACCGAAACTGAGGCCTATATGAAGGTGACCTTGGAAGCCATGGAGGAAGACCAGGTACCCGAGGATTCCGTTGAGCTTGAGGCTTTGATGCGAAACGTTCGAGAGCAGAGCCAGAAAATTTTATTGCTTAGGGACGTTTTGAGCGAAGAGATCGTCGGCCTATTGGAGGGCATTGACGAGCCCGGCCGTTTGGCCGATCTGGTCATCAGTAACATTCGGGTCAAAATCGAGGAAGCCCAAAAAGTCTTGGAAGCCACCGACCCCATGGTTCGGCTGCAATTGGTTAACGCCATTTTGGCCCAGGAAGTCAAAGTCAGCGCCATGCAAGCCAAGCTTGATTCCGAAGCCCGAGAGGAGATGGACAAGACCCAGAAAGAATTTTTCTTGCGAGAGCAGTTAAGGCTGATTAAGCGAGAGCTGGGCGACGGCATCGATCGAGACGACGAGGCCAACGAGTACAAGGCCAAATTTCAAAAGGCCCATTTGCCCAAAGACGTGGCCATGGAAGCGGCCAAGCAATTATCCAGACTCGAGTGGATGCACCAGGACGCCGCCGAGGCCTCCATCATTAGGTCCTATCTGGACTGGATAGTCGAGCTGCCTTGGTCGGTGACTACCCGCGATCATCTCGATCTGGCCCAGGCCAAAAAGATCCTGGACGCCGACCATTACAACTTAAAAAAAGTTAAGGATCGCATCTTGGAGTACTTGGCCGTCATGAAACTTAGTCACCGCCAAAAGGGCCCCATAATCTGCTTTCTGGGACCTCCGGGCGTGGGCAAAACTAGTCTGGGCCAGTCCATCGCCAAGGCCATGGGCCGCAAGTTTGTCCGCTTGTCTCTGGGCGGCATGAAAGACGAGGCCGAGATAAGGGGCCATCGGCGCACCTATATCGGGGCCCTGCCTGGCCGGATCATTCAAGGCTTAAAGGCGGCCGGATCTTCCAACCCGGTCTTTATGCTAGACGAGGTCGATAAGATCGGTAACGACTTTAGGGGCGATCCGGCCTCGGCCCTTTTGGAAGTCCTGGACCCGGAACAAAACTCTTCCTTTTCCGACCATTATTTGAATTTGCCCTTCGATCTCTCCCGGGTCATGTTCATTACCACGGCCAACTTTTTGGATCCCATCCCCCAGGCCCTAGAAGATCGCATGGAGATAATTTCCCTATCCGGTTACACCTCTGAGGAAAAAGTCTCCATCTCCAAAAAACATTTACTGCCCAGGCTTATCCGCGATCACGGTCTCAAGCCCGGGGACTTGACCTTCCAGGACAGCGCCATCAAAGCCATCATTTCTTCCTATACTCACGAGGCCGGCCTCAGGGGTTTGGATCGAAAGCTAGCGGCTATTTGCCGCAAGGTGGCCCGCAAGGTGGCCGAGGGTCATAACAAACGTTTTAGGATAACCGAAAACCAGCTCCACCGCTTACTGGGCCCGCCCGAGATCATCCACGAACCCAAACTGGCCGATGGCCAGCCGGGCGTGGCCACTGGTCTGGCCTGGACCGAGGCCGGGGGCGAGATCATGTATATCGAGGTCCGGACCATGCCCGGTAAGGGTAATCTCTCCCTAACCGGCCAACTGGGCGAGGTCATGAAGGAGAGCGCCCAAACGGTTTTGGCCTACGCCCGGGTCCACGCCTCGGAACTGGGCCTGGAAAAAGATTTTTACGAAGAAATGGACATCCACATCCACGTGCCCGAAGGGGCCGTGCCCAAGGAAGGCCCCTCGGCCGGGGTGGCCCTGATGGTGGCCCTGGTCTCGGCCTTAACCGGCACCCCGGTGCCCAGAGACATGGCCATGACCGGGGAAATCACCCTGCGCGGCCAGATCCTGGCCATTGGCGGCTTAAAAGAAAAGTCCCTGGCCGCCCTGCGCATTGGCGTTAAAAAGATCATCATTCCTCGCCAGAACCTTAAAGATCTAGAAGACGTGGCCGAGATTCCGGCCAATTTAAAACGAAAGCTTGAATTCTTGCCGGTTGATAACATAAGTGACCTTTTAAACTTAGTTTTTCCGGACAAAAACTACATTAAGCCCATGAAACATCACCGCCCGGTCAGACACATTAGGCGCGGCCCCCGGCGCTTACCCGGCTCCCGGCGCTCGGCCAGGATCTAGTGGTGACCCAAAAAGGGCCGGCCGAGGCCAAGGGCCACCAGGGGGCCTGTCAGGCCCTCAGAGCTTAAGCCGCCTATAAATGGCCAGCTGGGCTGGTCAGGCGGCTCAGAGGGGCGATTTGGGGCCTTGACCGGCCCGTTTTAAGGGGGGCTGAGGTGCTGGCCCAGCTAGCCAAGCCAGCCAACTAATGGGCTTAGCTGGCTGGATTTTTTTTAAGGGGATTTGTCGTGGGAAAAGGGCCAGGTTGCCTATTATGCGGGCACAAGTGTCGAGTGGATCGATCTGGGAAAGATCTGGGCCAATGTGGGGCCGGGACCCGGGTGGGTTTTTCCACCTATTTGATTCATCCCGGGGAAGAGCCGCCCTTATCCGGGCGCCAGGAAGGGGCCGGCTCGGGCACCATTTTTTTTTCCCGCTGCAATCTAAAGTGCGTATTTTGCCAAAACTGGCAAATCTCCCAGGCCAACCAGAACTGTCAAGACATTGATGAGGAGCGTTTAGTCGAGATCATGTTTCAGTTGGCCTCGCTGGGCGCCCATAACATAAATTTAGTTTCACCCACCCCCTACGCCTTGGAAATCGCCAAGGCCATCGCCAAGGCCAAGATCCAGGGCCTAAAATTACCCATTGTCTACAATAGCGGCGGTTATGATTCCAAAACCTGTCTGGCCCTGATGGACGGTTTGGTCGATATTTATTTGCCTGACGCCAAAATAGGCTTGTCACCCGAGGAGGATGAAAACCAGCCCGATGCCCGGTCCATGCGGCTTTTTGGGGCCGGCGATTACGTTAAACACAATCGCTTGGCCTTAAAAGAAATGAAAAGGCAGGTCGGCCATCTGCTCATGGACCAAAACGGCTTGGCCGTTAAGGGCCTATTGGTTAGGCACTTGGTCTTGCCCGATAATCTGGCCCGAACCGATAGTTTACTGCGCTGGTTAAGGGACCAGCTGGGAGCTGATCTCTATTTGAGCCTCATGGCCCAATACCACCCGGCCAACCAGATTAAGCTGGGCGATAACCCGGAGTTTAGGTCCTATCCGGGCCTGGGCCGGCCCCTCTCGGTTAGGGAGTACGAGCAATGGACCGAACTGGCCTGGTCCTTGGGCTTACATAATACCTTTGTTCAGGATTTGGCCGCCGCCAGCCAGATGAGACCAGACTTTGGCAAAGACGACGTCTTTGAGTAATTTTTTACTTAAAATTTTGTTTTTTGAGTAAAGAGTCAAATACTAGCGAGAAATTCTTCGAGATCGGAGAGTTTGTCAACCTTAAGGCTGGGCGGTAGGCTTTTTTGGATGTCTTTGGCATAACTGGAATGGGCGGCCCGTTTATCGAAGATGGCCAAAACGCCCCGGTCGGATGAGCTTCTGAGTAATCGGCCCAGGCCCTGGCGCAGGGTTAGGAGCATGTGGGGTAGGGCGTAAGAGTTAAAAGCGTTTTGGCCCCGTTGTTCAAGTAAACGCTTCCGGCCTTTGGCCAGGGGCCGAAAGGGGTGCTCAAAGGGCAAGCGGTCGATTATGACCACCGACAAACTCTCCCCAGGCACGTCAATGCCCTGCCAAAAGCTAGCCGTGGCCATGAGAATCGAGTTGACGTTGTTTTTGAAGCGCTCCAGTAAGTTGGCTTTGGTGTCATCGTTTTGAACCATGACCGGCCAGGCCACCAGGTCGGGCAGACCAGCGGCGGCCATTTTTAGCTTTTCATTGGAGGTGAAAAGCACCAGGCCCCGGCCCTTAGAGAGATTTAAGAGTTGGGCGGTTTCCCGCAAAAAGGCCTCGGGGTAATGGCTATCATCGACGCCCGGGATATGGGCTGGCAGGTATAAAACCGTGTTGGCGGCGTAATCAAAGGGCGAATCTAAGGTTAAGGAGGGCGTCTCTTGGGAAAAGCCAAAACGGTTTTTAAAAAAATTGAAATTTCCACTGGTACTTAAGGTGGCCGAGGTCAAAACGGTGGTTTTCTCGATTCTCCTTAACATGTCACCCAAGATCTGGCCGGCTTCGATGGGCAGGGCGGCGAAGCTGATTTTTAGTGGGGCCTCTTTTTTGGATTTTTTACCTGATTTTGGTTCATAAGCCCCGAATTTGGCGCTTACTTGGTAAACGAAGGTCTCGTCTGAGTGGTCGGCGATAAAACTGGTGTTTTGAATGATGGTGGCGAGTTTCTTTTGAAAAAGATCCAGTCTCTCCTCGTCGGGTTGGTCGACCAATTCCTCCCAAGTCACGGCCTCTTGGAAGGGCCCGGCTTGGGGCGGCTGGCCGCTAGAGAACTTACCGTAGTCGGAGTTTTGGAGAGAGCCCCATGGGGAGCTGGAGGCAGGGGCTGGGTTGAGCTTGGGGCTGGGCAGGGTCCTGGACAAGGCCTCACACCTATCGCTGACCGCCCTAAGCTTTTGAGCTATTTCACGACTGTTTTCTTTTTCTCGGGGAGTTTCGTAGGTATATAGCTCTCTTTCACTAAAACTTTCTTTATAAAACGAAGAAATAGAATCTAAGATATCGATTATTTCTTGACAAAGCTCGATAATCGCTTCGGCCATGGGGCTATCTTTCATGATACCTTTTTCGAAGAGTTCGATTAGCCCCTCGATGGTTTTGGCGCTTTCGCTGACCTCAAAAACATAGCCCAGACATTCGGTGGCCGTTTTTTCCAGTAAATGGGCCTCATCCAAGATAACCGCCTCCCAATCGGGAATGATGCCGCCCTGGTCACCAGTCTTGGCCTTTAGGCTCAGATCGAGAACGAAGATATAGTGGTTAACCAAGATTATTTTTGATTTGGCGGCCAGGGCGATGTTTCGATAGTAAAAACAGCTATGGAAGTTTGGGCAAGAGGAGCCCCGGCAGCTATCAGACGAGGAGTATATTTTGACCGTCTTGGGGATCTTATCCTGAAGCTCTTTAGGAATGTCCTCTAAAAGTCCGGTCAAAGAGTCGCTGGCCCAATGGTTTAGCTGATCTTTCCAGCGCTGGTCTTCCATTAAGAGACTGGGATTTCTGGCCTTTAGGCGCAAAAGCCGGCGGCAGACGTAGTTTTCCCTACCCTTGATGACGGCCACTTGAAAGTCCATCTCAAAGTACTTTTTTAGAAAAACAATGTCTTTTTGGTAGATTTGATCTTGGAGGTTTTTAAGGCCCGTGGAGACCACGGTGGTCTTGCCTGACAGCAAGGCCGGCAGAAGGTAGGCCAAAGTCTTGCCCGTACCCGTGCCGGCTTCAATGATGGTCAGATCGTCGTCCTTCATGGCCCTTTCCACTTCCAGGGCCATTTCAGTCTGCTCGGGTCTGATTTCAAAGTTTGCCCAAGCCTTAAGTGGACCATCTTGGCCCAAAAGGTATGCCAAATCCTTGCTACTCAGAAACGACCTCAATTTAGCCCGAAAGCCCATAAATAAGCAAAAGGACCGGGACAAGCTCTGGCCAATTCTTGGCCAGAGCTGGGCTTTTGATTGCTTAGCTGACCGATACCGACTTACCCATTAAGCTCAGGATACCAAGCACGACCAGTATGACCACGACCACGGCAATGATGACCCCAACCGTCCCATCGCCGGCCGGGACCAGGGCTTCATCGAGCTGACCGGCCAGGGCGTGGATTTCCGCTTCGCTTAGTTGGGCCAAGCGGTGGTTGATTTCGTCCTGATTGTACCCTAAATCGGCCAGAGTTTGGGCGATTTTTTTATTCTCCAGGACTTGCCGTACCCTATCGAGATCGCCAGCCTGAGTTGGTTGGGAGTCGATGGTCGTGGCAAAGCCAGCCAGGGCCCCTCTGGTAGGGATTAAAGCCACGACCATGGCCAAGGCGATCATGAGCCTCACGGTAAAGCGCCCTAACTTGGAATTCGCGAGATTGGACATGTTTTCCTCCATCTTAAACGGGCCGGGAAAGACTTTCTTCCAAGGGAAGGGCCATCCTCGGCTTGGCCACTTGCGACTCTAAAGAGGCTAAACGAGGCCATTTTAGAGTCCGAGCATAGTTTTTAAATTTTATACCATATTTCGACTAATTTTCAAAGTTTTATTTTTTTCTAAGGTCAACTCCGCCTCTAGTGCCCCTAAACTCTATGTTTGGTCTAGATTACCAGGTGCCCCAGAACTCTTAAGGGTGGGTTAAATCAGGTCTGGGCCCTAATTGTCTATGAGATATTCGATGACAAGTTAGAATGAAAGCCCTTTTTAGTTGCGGTGTCATGAACACTTACAGGTTATATCATATCTTTCAAGAAAAGGCTATGGTTATTATGTAACCATAAAAATTGTCTTTTTTCAAGGCTATTTAGCCTGGGAGCCCTACTTTAGCTGATCGGTCTATTAATTTGTAATAGTTATTAGAACAAGTCTATTTTAATAAGACAACATCTAGGGATTATTAACACAAGACGACTTATTATAATAATAAACAAATGGTTTAGCTACTAAAGCCAAAGGAGCCCAAAAGCCTCCATTGGTGGCCCCTTAAGCCCAGGCTGGTCAAACTAAAGCCCCAAGGGAGCCGGGGCTCCCTTTTTGCCTTTTTGCCTCGAGTTTGAAATTAAGGGCCCTGGCGTGTATAGTGTTTTTTTAAGGCCAATGGCCCTTTTGGCCCCTTCAAGTTTTATTTTTTCTTGATTCTTTGATAATCCGCTTATAACTTTTTTTACTTAATTGGGCTTGGGGCAGTTTTTTACCAAACTGTTAGGCCCTTTTCCCGTCACGTCTATGCCCGTGGCCTTTTTCGGTGATTTATGAAGTTTTTTATCGATTCCGCTAACCTTGTTGAAATCAAAGGAGCGGCCAACTTTGGTTTTCTGGACGGAGTCACCACCAATCCCAGTCTCATGGCCAAGGAAGGCATCAGCGACCAAAACGCCCGCATTAAGGAGATTTGTTCCATGACCAGCGGTCCGGTCAGCGCCGAGGTCCTGGCCTTGGAAGTGCCCGACATGATCGCCGAAGGCAGCGCTCTGGCGGCCATCGCTCCCAACGTGGTGATCAAACTGCCCATGACCATGTCTGGTTTGCAAGCCACCAAAGTCTTGTCCGAAAAGGGCATTAAGGTCAACCTGACCTTGGTTTTTTCGGCCCTGCAGGCCCTTTTGGCGGCCAAGGCCGGGGCCAGTTACGTTAGCCCCTTTGTCGGCAGGCTCGATGAGATCGGCACCGACGGCATGAGCCTAGTCGAG
>JAITJP010000146.1 GCA_031278835.1 Deltaproteobacteria bacterium | reverse complement strand
GTGGACGATTGCATCTCGCTTTTATTGGGTTCCATGAAGGCCAGTAGCGAATCCTCAAAGACGTCCACTTATTTTTTAACCGACCGCTGGATGAGGCACGAAAATAACGTCATCAAGTCTTATCAAACCACCATCGAGCGCTATGGGGAAAAGCGGGCCGATAGAATCAATAAACTAATGCTAAAAAATTACAAGCGCTTTGGTTTGGTCAAAACCGGATGTTACGATCTGAGCCAGGCGGCCCAGCGGGTCAAACCCCTGGCCGACAAGATGGAGATGTCCATTGAAGCCATTGCCTCGGATCGAACCTGGCTGGAACTATTGGTGACCGGACCCCATGACGATCCCTCGCTTTTTTTAACTTTGCCGCCCAACTCCAAATTGGACTTTGACAACTGGTGCGCCCTGTTGATGGGGGAATCGTCCAGGCCATCGACTAGCTTGGTGGCCGAGCAGTTAAGCGAGGCCGATCTCTTGAAGCGAGAGCCCTAAGGGCTTTGGCCTTTTTGAGTCCAGGCCAAAATCAAACACGCCCCTTTTAGGCGCCCGTAAGAGCGTCCAGAGAAGGGGCGTATTTTTTTGGCCAAGCGGGTTTTTTATTATTTGGCCTTGGGCTTGGTCGGGCTTGAGGCCTTTTTAGCCGGGGCCTTTTTGCTGGGCTCGGGCTTGTGGGCCTCGTGTTTATGAGCCTCGGGCTTATGGGCCACGGGCTTATGGGCTTCGGGCTTGTGAGTCCCGGGCTTGCCGGTTTTGGGATGAGGGGGTCGGCCGACCCGATTGGGCCTTTCTGGCTTAAGCCGGCGCTCGTTTTCGTCCACCACCCTTTTTAAGATTAGTTGAGCGCTATTGGCACGAATGACGGGGCTGGTGTAAACGATGGAATCGTTGGTTTCTTCATCGTAACTGTAGGTTCCGCCGTCTATTTCGATGTCCAGACTCTCTAAGATTTTTTTGGCCGTGTCCGGACGGCAAGAGCGGCCGCCTTCCAGCTTATTGATGGTGAGCGGAGAGAGACCGGTTTTACGAGCCATTTCGGCTCGACTGATGAGCCTTTGTTCCCGATAGGTCTCCAGGTTTTCGAATTTAAACATGGTCACGATATCACGCCCTTTCAGCATACCCCTAGGGGGATCTGGAGTGGTTTTAGTGACCGGCCTTGGCTAAGTTCTCCGCCGGTCTGACCGTGGGTTGGTATTTTTATTAGGTCAATTATGAGCTTAAATAACTTATTCTATTTCGAGATCGAAAATAGGTGGCGATAGGGATGGTAAAATTATTTTAGCCGATAATATTATGAATATTACTCTGTTAAGTAAAAACTGACCTAAACTTAAGAATAGGTTATCTATTCATCTTTTGGACTTAAGCGCCTAAATAAATGAGTTTAAGAGTATTTTTTAGGCGGCCTGGTTGACCTCAAAAAGGCCCTCCCTGCTCCGGGCTCAGAGGTTTAATCTAAAAGCGAGTAAAAGCTCAAAGGGATGATTGGCCCAAATCAAAGCCCAGGGTCAGAACCGGGCCGGTTGGCTTTGAACCAAATTGGGCGAGAGCCGTGGTATTAAAGGCCAGGTGGTTACGATGGGGATAAAGGGCCGCGAAAGCACTGGGCTTATACTTATCCCTGGGTGCCCCCGTTATAACCGTTAAGTCCTTTAACCTTGAAAACCCCTTTACTCTCAGTCCTCCAAAGCGACATAGTCCCTAAAAAGCTTACGATTTAAGCCCTGGGAACTTATTCGACTTTAGCTATCGCCTTTCTAGACTTCTCTAAGGGCCATTGGGTTAGAGCGAACCAAAAGACAGTCACTAGGTATGGTTAAAACGTCCAAAAGCTTGACCATAGAAATATAACATCAATTCTCGACAAAAAGCAATAGAAATTTTTCCCTCAAAATTAAAAAGACCTGCTCTGGGGACGATTTTTTTTGTCAAATTCTTTTTGAATTTTTGACTATGGGTAGTATAAACCATAGAGGCTGGGCCGGTTAAGTCATCTTCCTGATTTATGATTAAACTTGACCCGCTTAAATTAGCCAATGGAATAAAATGCTCAAAAGTTAAATGTCATAGATTAAACTTATTAATATATACTGACATTGCTTTATTAATTTAAGATTGTTGGATTTTTAGTTATCAAATAAATTTCTCTTTTTTTTGACTTATTATGAAAATATATCGTAAATGATTTTTACTTTTTTTGACCTTTTTAATTGATACATGTTGATAACTTGTTTGAAATTATTCTTTAATAAATATAGTCAAGACAATATCTACAAAAGTGGTTTTGGTAATGAGTTTTATGGCTTAGTTTGGGCCAGAGAGCCGAGGCGGGTTTTAGGTTTGGGGAAAAAAACTTTGGCCTTTTTTTTGCTTTTTAACGGGGCGGGAAAAAAATACCCCAAGCCCTTCCTGGCCCGGGGCTCAGAAATGGCTTGGGGTGTGAGATTTTCTTGGCGGTGATAGAGAGTTCTATTCTCTAGTTGGCTTCCCTGGGGTTGGGGAAGGTCTCAATGGAGTTTTGGTTGTTGTTTTCCATCATCGATTCGAAGGCCCCGATGATGCCGCCCATTTCGGGATTAATCTGGCGCTCCAAGACTTGCTTGGCTCCGGCGATGGAGTACTTCTCTTCTTTCAAGAGCGATTTGATCGTGAGGACTCTTTCGACGGCCTCTTCGTTATACCGGCGCTGACGCCCGGAGGTCCGAAGGGGGCTGAAGTAGCCATTAAACTCACTTTCCCAATAGCGTAAGGTATGGATTGGAACTCCGGTTAAGTCCGATACTTCACCGATGGTAAGCCAATCTTTTTTTATAATCATAGTCATGACGCGGTCCTCACTGGAAGCTTGGTGATCGAAAAAGGGAACCAAGGGTGCCCTGGCCATGGTTTTCGCAAGTTTGGGGCCAAATTTTCAAAAAAAACAAAGGCCCGTAAATAAAGCCTTTCTAAGGGCAAGGTCAAGCGACGGGCAAATTTTGCCGTCAAAAAACTTGAGCTTTACCTGCCTGCCAAACCAGCCCAAGATGATCGGCTGGGCTGGTTTTTCCTCCCAAGCCCTTTAGGCGTCAAATTACCAAGCCACCCACAAAGCCGGCCCCCCAAAAAGAAAATCAAGAAAAACAGAAAACCCCCCCAAGTCAGAAAAGCCCCAGGCCAGAAAATCACTTTCGGCCAGAAAACTTCGGCCAAAAAAAAATCCCTCTGGGCCATAAAAGCCCCAAGTGAGCAAACCTAACCGCCTTTAGCCAGGCTCGGAGCCGCTAGAAAATTTGCCCATGGTTCCCAGGCTTCAAGTTGGGTTATAATTAAAAAAGCTCTTGGTAAAAATATGGCTAAGTTTCAAAAATTAAAAAAAACTCCTGACTAAGTCACCAAGCTTTAAGCCACATTGGCTTATTTATTCTCTGACCTTTACAAATTTCTTGATTAAAAACTCATAATTTTTGTTTGTATAAAAATCTAACCCAGCCTCCTCCTTTATGAGGTATCGATATCTCCTATGAGCCTCGCCAATGACCACCGGCCCGGGTTAAAGGGCCAGCCGCTTCATGACCAGCACTCTCCCCAGCCGGCCAAGCCCGGTGGGAGCGTGGATATTTTGGAAGAATTGTTTCAGATCTGCGCCGCCACGGGCGGATCCCAGGAGGCCATCGAGGAGGCCCTACGTAAGGAAGCCTTTGGTTTTGAGGCGGCCGCCTTGGAGGGCCCAGAAATAAAGGCCCTGGAGGCTAGGTTAGCCGAGTTGGCCTTAATGGCCAGGGAGGCTTGGATCTGCGGCCAGGGTTCCAAGGTGGCCTTTGAGGGCGGCTTGGAAAAACGCCTAACTCGCCTGCCCTGGGCCGACCGGCTGCTTAAACTTCTCTACGGCCCTAAGCCGCAGTCCGTTTAGTTGGGGATATTTTTTATTTAGTTTCATAAGTATTAAAAATTATCCATGATCTAATAAAATTTGGCTTAAATAGATCTTAAATTTTTTCTTTTGAAATATTTTT
>JAITJP010000135.1 GCA_031278835.1 Deltaproteobacteria bacterium | reverse complement strand
GCCCAAACCGCGCTTGGTGGTGGGCTTACCCGTGGGCTTTGTTAACGCCTTTGAGGCCAAAGTCGCTTTAATGGAGTCAGGCCTGCCCTATTTCATAACCAATCGGAGCCGTAAGGGCGGATCAAACGTGGCCGCCGCCACCATAAACGCCATCTCGGCCTTGGCTAGGGCCAAGTAGTGGCAAGATTTGGGCTAAATGGCTAGATTTCCGGAAAGGGAATAATCTTGGTTTTGGGAAAAATGGCCTTTAAGTAAAAAGAGCTTTTAAGTAAAAAGGCTTAAGAGTTAATACAGTGGCCATAATTTTTTCTTTATATTTTTAGGCCTAAGGCCTTTGGATTTATTGGGAAAACTTTGGAGCGCAGATGGGCCGGAATCGTTATTTTTTTGGGAAAAGTTGTCGCCACTATCTTTGGTTGGGCGGTTAAAGTTTTATCAAGAGCGTTTTTTTGGGGAAAGTTGTCGCCACTATCATTGGTTGGGCGGTTAAAGTTTTATGGTGAGCCTTTTTTTTGGGGAAAGGGAGGGCCAGGCTTTTGAGTGAAGCGAGCCTTTATTGTCCGGCCATGTTGGTTAGCGCTCCGGCTTCGGGCCATGGCAAGACCACCATCGCGGCGGCTTTGGCCCGTCGATATCGTCAAGACGGGCTAAAGGTCAGGGTTTTTAAGTGCGGCCCGGATTTTTTGGATCCCACCATTTTGGCCCAGGCCTCGGGAAATCCCGTCTATCAGCTCGATCTCTGGATGGTGGGTTTGGAGGGCTGCCGAGAGCTTTTGTGGAAAGCGGCCCGGGAGGCTGATCTGATTATCGTCGAAGGGGTCATGGGCCTTTTTGACGGCCAGCCCTCGGCGGCCGACTTGGCCCAGAAGTTTGATTTGCCAATATTGGCCTTGATTGACGCCAGAGCCATGGCCCAGACCTTTGGGGCCGTGGCCTATGGGCTTTTAAATTATCGGCCCGGGCTAAAATTTTGCGGAATATTAGCCAACCGGGTGGCCGGCGACTCACACGCCCAGATACTTAAAGACTCCCTTCCGGTGGGCCTTAAATGGTATGGGGCCTTACGTAGGGGGGGTGATTTGGAGCTCCCCAGCCGGCATTTGGGTTTGGTTCAGGCCAGTGAACTTGGGGATTTGGATGAGCGTCTGGATTTGGCGGCCCAGGAACTGGCCCGGCAAACCCTGGCCGACCTGCCACCAAAAGTGGCTTTTACCAAAGGTCATGAAGAGAGGCATGAAAAATATTTTCAAAACCTAAACATCGGCATAGCCAGAGATCAGGCTTTTAGTTTTATTTATCAAGCCAATCTTGATTTAATGGTTGATTTGGGCGCCAAATTGAGTTTTTTCTCACCATTAACGGATTCTCGTTTACCCGAAGGCCTTGAGGCTTTGTATTTGCCGGGCGGTTATCCGGAATTGCATCTTGAAGCCTTGGCCTCAAACCACTCCTTGATTAAGGACCTGGTGGCTTTCCATTTGGCCGAAAAGCCAATCTTGGCCGAGTGTGGCGGTTTATTGTATTTGTTAAATAAGCTTACCTATCAAGGCCAAAGCAAAAACCTGGTCGGTCTTTTGCCCGGTCAGGCCGTTTTGACCGATGGCCTTAAGGGCCTGGGTATGATGGAAGTCGATTTGCCTGAGGGAACCATTAGGGGGCACGCCTTTCATCACTCGGAACTAACCATGAATCTGGAGCCCCTTTGCGCGGCCAAAAGGGCCGACGGCCGAAATGAGCGCCTGGAAGTGGTTTACCGAAAAAATAATTTGACGGCCAGTTATTTGCATTTTTATTTTCCCTCCAATCCCAGGGCCGCCGCCGCCCTTTTTAGCCCGGCCCGGCCTGGCCCCTAGACTTGGCCCTAGCTCTGGGAAATTTTGGCCATTTTCTGACTAGCCCCGTAAACGGCCCTATGGGGGCCTGGGCGGGCTTGGCCGCCTTGACCCCCATAAAACTGCCCAGGCGGCTTTCCAGGGGCGCTAAGGGCCCTTTTTGACCGATTACGGGCCGATTGGCTCAGGGGCTGAGCTTTGCTTTTTGGCTTTTTTGGCTGGGGCCGGGTCAGTGGCTTTGGCTAGGCGTGGGCTTTATGGCTAAGAGCTGGGCCAAAAGGCTTTAATGTTGAGTTTTTAAGTTTTTTTTTAGTAAAACAAGTCCACCGGCTATTGGCTGGTTTTTTTTTGTCCAGGGGCTAGGGCTAAATGGTCAAGATTGAGAGGGTTTTAAAGTTATAAATTTTTAGGTTTTTAAGTAATGGAGGGGAGAAAAAAAAAGGCTTTGGTTTGGGCCAAGGGAGTTTTTTTTTTGGGCTTAGTTTTGGCCAGAAAGGATGGGCGAATTATCCCAGTCAACTATGGCCATGGCCAGATCGAGTTTATGGCTGCCGCCTTGGGCGGCTTTTTGGTACCATTGTTGGGCTTGTTGGTGATCTTGGGCCACTCCCCAACCGTTTGAGTAAAAAAGCCCAAGTAGGTACTGGGCTTGGGGCCATTGGGCCTCGGCGGCCCTTTTGGCTAAAGCGAAGGCCTTTTCGGGGTCCTGTTTGACCCCCCAGCCGGTGGCCTGGGAGATGGCCAGAAAGTAACGAGCTGGCTGGTAATCTTGAGCCTCGGCTTGGGCCCAGTATTGGTTGGCCTTTTGGTAATTTTGCTCCAGGCCAAGACCGGCGGCGTTCATGACCCCCAGGTTAAAGATGGCCTGGACGATATTTTTGTCAGCGGCCCTTTGAAAACGTTGGGCGGCCAGGGCCGGGTTAGCCAAGTCTTTGGGCCCGGTTAGGTAAAGAACCCCCAGCTCAAAGTAGGCCCGCTCCAGGCCAGCCTGGGCGGCTTTTTCATAGGCCTCGATGGCCCCGGCCAGGTCTTTTTGGCCAGCCAGACCGCGGCTTAGGAGCTGGCCCAACTCAAGATGGGCCTCAGGGGAACCCAAAGCGGCGGCTTTTCGGTAGCTGGCCAGGGCTTGGTCATACTCACCCTGAAATTCATAATCCTGGCCCTTGGCCAAGAGTTTTTCCGGCGAGTTAAGATTTTTCTGGACCAGAAAAATGACCCAAGCCGCCACGATTAGGAGCAAAATTGTCAGGATAATGACTTTTTTACCCGGCTTGGCCGGTTTTTCGACCTGGTTTGTTGTCATATTAGGACCTAAACCGGTCAAAAAGCCGACCGGCCTTTTTTTATTTGATTAATCAAATCTAACTGGACTTGGGCCCTGGCTCAGAAAAAAGCGGCCAATCCTGGCTAAGATTAGCAAATATCGGCCTAGGGCTCAAGTATTTTAGCCAGTCTTTGCTCCAGATGGGCTTAGGGGCTCACCAGCCCTTAGGCCCTGGGCCTAGGGCCGGGGGCTTTGGAGGGAAATTTTGGAGTAAAGATTGAGCTATTGGGAGGTTTGAGGGGAGAAATAAGATTTTGAAGGGCATTTTTGGGGTATCGAGGGAGTTTTAGGCAAGAGTTGGGAAAAAAAGGGCGGGCCGCTCAGGGCAGTAGGGCTGGGGTAAAAAACTGGTTAACCAAAAATGCCTAAAAGGTGAAATATCGCGGCCTAGGGCCAGGAAAGGGAATTTAGTAATTTTAATAGTATATTTAGTAGTCATGAGGCAATATTAAGAGTGAGTATTAATGACCTAAGGGAGTTTTTATGGCTAGATTGAAGATATGATCCAAGGTGGAGTTAAAAGGTTAGGCCTTCGATTAAATAGGGTGAGTTTGGGTAAGCGGAAGGGCCAGGGTAAGGGCTTATTTTTAATGGGCTGGGCAGCAAAATAAGCGATTATTTTTCGATATTTGATGATATTAAAGTTTTTACAGACTAAAGTGATTCGTGGTTTGATAACTTTGCTGAGAATATTTTTGATAAGCTAAAATAGTAAAAAAATTTAACCATACCCATTGACAAGAAGGTTTATAGTGTTTATATTAAATTAAGGGTGCTATTTTAGGTAATTTCATAAAAAGCCAGGCTTTGTTAAGTGGCCTTGGAGTAAAGGGCCCCTTGGTCATGGGGCCGGTGGTAGGCGGCCCTTGGGACCGGTTTGGTGGTCTGGCCGGCCGCTTTGGGGCCGATTTGGCTTGTATTTTTAAGGCCTTGGGCTTAGCTGGGGCGGCACATTGGCCGAGAGCTTGGGGCCCTGGCCGCGGCCGGACCCGCTTGGGCTTCGGTTGGGGTCTGGTTGGGGTTCGCTTGGGGTCTGCTTGGGACTGGGCCGGCTTTGGAGGGCTTTGGCATGGGGATTGCTTTTGATGATGGGCCTTTTTGAGGGCTGGCTCCTTTTGGTAAAGGCAGCTTTAAGTAAGTAAAAAAGACAGCTTTTTTTATTTTTATTA
>JAITJP010000482.1 GCA_031278835.1 Deltaproteobacteria bacterium | reverse complement strand
CAATATTTTTCCAAGAATAACTAATTTTATCTATACTAAACTTGCTTTTTTTCTTTTTTTTATAAAACAAAGCTCTTTAAGGTAATAACATGTTTCTTAAGATGTTACTAGGGGCCCTAATCAGGCAAAAAAGGAAACATCTAATGATCGCCTTTACGGTCGGGCTGGGCGTCTCCCTGGCCACGGCCATGTTGGGGGTCATGTTTGACGTTGGCGACAAGGTTAACCAAGAACTGAAAAGTTATGGGGCCAACCTCAACGTCATCCCCAAGGGCTCATCCATGATGGGTGATCTCTATCGTCTAAGCGAAGGCGACCATCAAGGCCAGGGACTTTCGGAACTTGAAAGTGACTTTATCAAGGAAGACGAGCTCTACAAGATCAAAATGATTTTTTGGGCCTATAACATTGTCGATTACGCCCCGTTTTTAACGGTCCAGGTTGACTTAAACGGCCAAAATATCCCCCTAACCGGGACTTGGTTTAACAAACACTTGTCTTTGCCCACCGGTGACCAGGTCGATACCGGCATGACGGCCATGAAAACCTGGTGGGCCCTGGAAGGCCAGCCAGGCGACGAGGCCGACCCCTTGGGGGTTTTGGTCGGGCGGGAACTGGCCCAGGATCAAGGTTTGAAGGTGGGCTCAAGTTTTGAAGTCCAAGGCCCTTACGGCCAAACCGAGAAGCTGAGAGTTCGGGCCATTTTCGAAAGCGGCGGCCAGGAGGATCGGGGCTTATTTGCCCCCCTGGCCCTGGCCCAGAACCTGGCCCAAAGGCCCGGCTTGGTCCAGCGGGTGGAGGTTAGCGCCTTGACCACCCCGGAAAACGATCTGGCTCGAAGGGCCGCCCAAAATCCCGGCTCCCTAACCAGGCTTGAGTGGGACACCTGGTATTGCACGGCTTACATAAGTTCCATTGCCTATCAAATCGAGGAGATCCTCCCCGGGGTCCGGGTCAAGCCCATCTTACGGGTGGCCCAGTCGGAAGGGGCCATTTTATCTAAAACTCAATTGATGATTATTTTGTTGACCATCCTAACCCTGTTATGCTCAGCCCTGGCCATCTCTAACCTGGTCACGGCCAACATCATGGAAAGAAGCGTGGAAATAGGTTTATTAAAGGCCCTGGGGGCCACCGGTCTTTCCATTTCCCTTTTGGTTTTATGCGAGATTCTCATAGCCGGCTTTGGCGGGGGCCTGGTTGGTTACTTGGTCGGCCTGGGCCTAGCTCAGTTTATCGGCCTGTCGGTTTTTGGCTCCACCGTGGCCGTAAAATCCGTGGTCATTCCCATCGGAGTTTTGATGGTTTTGACCGTGACTTTTTTGGGTAGTCTCCCGGCCTTAAAAACCCTTTTGGGGCTTAACCCAACCGAAGTTTTGCATGGGAGGTAAGGCCTTTGCTAAGTAACCGTTCCTTTGCCCTTAGAATGGTCCTGTGGTCTCTCCTAAGGCGCCGCTCCAGGCTTTTGGTGGCCCTAACCGGGGTGACCATAGGGGCCACGGTCCTTTTGGGCCTGGTCTCCTTGTGCTATGACATTCCCAAACAACTTAGCCGAGAGTTCCGCTCCTATGGGGCCAATCTGGTTTTGGTCAAAGATCAAGTGGGGGGCCGCCTGAGCCATGAGGATCTTGAGGCGGCCAGAAAAGCCCTGCCGGCCGAGAGGCTGGTGGGCCTGACCCCGTTTCGCTACGAACCGGTGCGCAACAATATGCTGCCCTACACGGCCGTTGGCACTTATTTTGATGACGTAAAACTGACCAGCCCCTATTGGCTGGTTACCGGGGCCTACCCGGCCGAGCCTGGCCAAATCCTTTTGGGGGCCGAGGTGGCCGAGGCCACCAAACTTCAAAGCGGCCAACGCATGACTATCGAGGGCCGCAACACTAGCCAAGAGCGCTACTCGAAAGATTTTACCATCACCGGCACCGTCTCCACCGGCGGGGTGGAAGACGCCTTTATTTACCTCTCCTTAAGCGACATGGAAGAAATGACCCGAGAGCCGGGCCTAATCGATCTAGTCGAGGCCAGCTTGACCAGCGAGGGGACCTCCTTAAGCCATTTGGCCGACCTGGTCAGAAACTCGGTCCCTGACCTGGAGCCGCGCCTAGTCACCAGGGTGACCCGTTCCGAGGAAACCGTCCTAACCAAACTGACTTGGCTGGTTTACCTAGTGACCGTGGTGGTCTTGACTTTGACCATGATCTGCGTTACCACCACCATGATGACCGTGGTCATGGAAAGGCGCAAGGAAATCGGCCTCAAAAAAGCCCTGGGCGCTGAAAACAAAAAGGTGGCCCGAGAATTTTTAACCGAGGGCTTGATGCTGGGTATTTTGGGCGGTCTGGTCGGTTCTTTGACTGGCTTTATATTCGCCCGCCTGGTTTCCTACAGCGTTTTTGGCCGCGGTCTTAACCCCGAATTTCACCTGGTGCCCATAACCGTGCTGGTTTCGGCCCTGGTTACCGTCATTGCCTCCCTTTGGCCGGTTAAAAAGGCCATGGAGGTTGAACCTGGCTTGGTTTTAAAGGGCGAGTAAAGCTCTCCCCCATGCAAGCAAAAGCCCGGCCCCAGTGAGCCGGGCCGGGCTTTTGGTCAGTTTTTTTTCGGAAGTTTTTTTTATGCTAAACCCAGAGAGTTCTGACAATCAAATTTTGGTTATCTCAGAGGTGTCCAAAATATACGGGCCGATCAAGGCCCTCCAACAGGTCACTTTTTCGGTCAAGTCCGGCGAATGGCTGGCCATCATGGGCCCCTCGGGCTCAGGCAAGACCACGCTCATGAACATCATTGGTTGCTTGGATAGCCCCTCCTCGGGCCAGGTGCTCCTAGACGGCCTTGGCCTTGATAGCCTATCCTCGTCGGAACTCACGGCCATCAGGCGAGAAAGCATTGGCTTAATTTTTCAACAGTTTCACTTGGTCTCCTACTTGACGGCCCTGGAAAACGTCATGGTGGCCCAGTATTACCATAGCCTGGTAGACGAAAAGGAAGCCCTGGAAGCCTTGGAAAACGTGGGCTTGGGTGATCGGGCCAAACACCTACCCAGACAACTTTCGGGCGGTGAGCAGCAAAGAGTTTGCATCGCCAGGGCTCTCATAAATCACCCTAAACTCTTACTGGCCGACGAGCCCACCGGCAATCTCGACGAAACCAACGAAGCCCTGGTCATGGATATCCTCCACTCCCTCCACGCTCGTGGCAGCACCATAATCGTGGTCACGCACGCCCTGGAAGTGGCCGCCCACGCCGAACGCACCCTAGTCTTGGAACACGGCCGGGTGGCCAGTGACCTAAAAAACCCGGCTCGGCAAGCTCACCAATGATTTACTCAAAAGCCCCTTTTTTTGAGCCCCTTGGCCCCCACCTATTTGGTTAGAAAAACCCCCACAAAAAACCCTTAAGGCCGCTGATTCGTGGTTTACATATACTAGAAAAAAACTGGCTAAAAACAAAAAGTATTCTCCCAAAAAATACTCCTAACATTTTTGAGGCAATCTGAATCAACACAGCCCTGGCCCTGGGCCCTACTTTTTGGCCAAACAGGTCGGTCAGATCGGCCCCAACGGGTGGGCAGCCCCCAGGAACTTAGCCCAAAACGGCCCTTGGTCAGGGCTCTAGAGCCCTCTCAGAGCCCTTGAGCCCCAAGGTGCTGGCCAGCCCGAAGGCCCGGCCAAGCGGACAAAGCGAGCCAAGCTTGCTATGTCCGCTTTTTTTTTGGAACATTTAAGTATTTAAATATCAATCAGTAAAAGTTAAGCTATTGAAATACAAGACACAAGTTTCATCTTTGGTATAGTCAATATCAGATCCGTAGCCTACTTCTCCAGCAAAAGTATTGAAACCACATTCAAGCTTGATAAGTTTGTCCTTATGTAAAGCGTACTCAACCGCCTCGACAGTGACTACTTCTCCGTTATTATTGTAAACCCTGATTTTAGCCATGGGAATATTTCCAAAACCAATGGCCTGTTCTTGTGATTGAGCGCCTTGTATCGAACTAGCCAGACTTTTCCATAATTCTTCTAGCTTTTGGTTATCCCAATTGCCGTTGGCTTGCAAGCTTGACCCATCAATATTTTTGGGTAGATCTTGAATAGCCACGGTTAGGTACTCGTAGGTATCTCCGCTGCCTTCTTCATCAAGAATACCGAAAGTTTGCAAGTAAACATTTTTATCAAAACCGGTCTCTTTTTGATAATAAGAGGGATACTTAAGAGTAAAATTAAGGCCAGCGGCTTGGGCCTGGCCCTGGCTACTGTAACTAAGCCATTGGCTTTGATCTTGCGAATAAACCGCTCCCGAGAATAGCATTGTCATCAGAAAAAGGCCTGAAATTAACAAAAAAATAGTTTTATTAATCATGTTTAAACCTCTTAAGTCAATTAATTGACTTTAAAATAAAAGAACAAAATATAAAACAGGATAGAAAATAGTCTGATTTATATTTAAATAGCTATATTGCATCTAAAACTTATAGTCAAGAGCTTTTTCTTAAGGCCTTTATGGCCTTTAGAGCCTTATGGTGACGTAAAGGCGGCCCTTTCCTGGGTTTTTTAAGGGGCCATTTAAGCTCAAAATTGATAAATGGCCAAAGGCAAAATAGAAAACAAGAATAAAATTTAGGCCCCCTTAAGGCCTGGCTTAAGGCCCTGGTGGGCCGCATAAAACCTCCGGGGCTTTTTTCCCCTGACCGGGTCTGCCGCCAAACCTTAATCGGGCCCCTTTCCAAGACACAATCAAGGGCGCCGCCCAAAGGCACCTGGCCTGGTCCTTATTAGGGGCCAAAAAAGGGCCATGAGTTAATTTGACCTAGCCGAAAATCTTGGCCGAAAATCATGACCCTTGGCTCTATCGGCCCTGACCTTTATCTAGCTTCGAAAGGTACCTGGCGGCGTCACGGTACAAGCCGGAAGCCAGGGCTACTTTGGCCTCTGAAATATGTTCAATCATCTCTGGATTATTCTCGTATATTTCTTGACTTAGGTAAATTCGAGTTTGCCCCAAGTCTTCTTTAAGGCCTAAAGCCGATTGGGCCAATAGCTGGTTTATGTCAGGAATTTTTTCAACTAAATAGGCTGATATTTTTTTATATTTATCGTTTATTTCTATATCATTCATGTTTATAATTTTTATAAGATTATTAAATTCTTCATCTGTAAGCAATAAGTATAAATAAGAAAATACGTTTTCTAGAGTAAAATTTTCAAGTTTAGCTAAATAAATATCAAGCTCTGCTTGAGGACTTGAATCAACTCCTAAGAAGTAAAAAATATTAACATCAAATAATTTTTGAGATTTTAGATCATTATTTCCAATAAAAACTTCTCTAATTATAGGATAATTTGCCGATAAAAGGTTAAAATCAACTTTAGTTAATTCAGTCCTAGATTGATCATATGTTTTGCCTTGTCTTTCTTTATCAACGTATGTATTAAAGTAATTATTAAATGATAAGACCTTATCTTTATTATCTTTAGTAGTATCATTTATAGAATTGTTTTGAGCTATAATTATTTGGCTAGTATCTCTTTGTTGAGCTATTTGATTAATCTTATCTTCGCTAAACGCTGTTGACTTAAGCATGGGCCAGGCTATATTAGGAACCATGGTCTGCTGAAAGGTGATTAGGGAAATCTTTTTAAGTATATTTGAGCTCTGGCTAGCTTGAGTTACTGTCTTTTTCTTATTAGTCAAGTTATGGGGTAATATTTTTAAAAGGGCTAGCTCTAGATTATTATTAGACACTATGTTACTATTAATAGAATTATCTAAAGAGAAATTATTGGTATTATACTGACTAATAAAAGTAAAAATAAAGACGATAAAAATAGACGATAATTTTAGAAACATTTTTCACCTATTCAAGGCGATATTAGAGAAATCGTTAAAAAAATAGCTTTTTAGGTAAAGCTATCATGCGGTCAAATTGGGAAAATTTTAACCATGAGTACCATGAGTTAAGTGATTTGGCCAAATAGCTCAGATACTCACGGCCGCGGGCTAGTTAAGCTTAAGGCCCAATAAAGGGAGCGGCTAAAATAGCCCCGCGGGCAAGCCGTATTATTTTTAATAATCTTACTTTCTCTATCAATTATCCCATAAACCTATCCAGGCACATTTTTGAACTCTTCCTACCAAGGGCTTGATCTGGCTAAAAAGTCAAGGGCTTTGGGCCAATCAGCGGGCCAAAATTATTTTTTTTTGTAATGCCCATGGTCAGCTTAAAGGCCTTTTTAAGTTCTGTCATTATGACCAATATATCATAATCGCTGTCAGGTGGGTGATGGCCTCGGGCCCGGGCCCTGAAGAGAATGTTTTTTTTCAGGCGAAACGGCCAAAACTATGCGGGAAGCAAATTTATCTAATAATGGCCTTTTCG
>JAITJP010000418.1 GCA_031278835.1 Deltaproteobacteria bacterium | reverse complement strand
TTTATAAAGTTTTTGCCTAAATTGATCTCCAAAAACTTCATTAAAAATACTGTTTTGATGTATAAAGGCAGAAATACCGGTTTTGGTGCCGATCATCCAGGCTTGGGGGATGAAACATTTATATAAATTTACCTTTTGCTTTTTCAAATCTGGGTAATTCTGGACAGCCTTAAAAAAAGCCTGGGCCCCGCCCAGGGACTGGTATTCGGAAAAGTATAGTTTTCTGGCCGAGGCATCCGATTCTAAGGCCTCGGCTCGGGCCTTATCCGTTTGAGAGGCGCTAAGTTCTTTTACGGCAAAGATTGGTTGGCTTTCTGAAAGGACGTTTTTTTCTTGCCACTCCAATCTGATCCAAGGCGGATTGCCCAAAACCAGGTCAAAGCCGCCTCGCTGGGCGAATACTTGGGAGAACTCAAGTTCCCAATGAAAAAAGCGCTGCTTTTGGGCTATTTGACTGGCTATCTCAAGACGTTGGTATTTGGCCCGGATTTGTTCTAGGTTTAATGACTTAGGAGCCTCTGGCCCCTGTCCTAAATTAGCGTATAATTGTTTGATCTCATTTAATATTTTTTCTCTGGACCTAGAAGACCCACTTACTGGGGCCTTTCTTCTGGCCAAGGGGCTAGTAATATCGGGCTCAATATCGACGGCCTCGATCCAGCCTTGAAGGATCAAGGATAAGTCAACCAGGAATTCATCCCTAGTAGGCAGGAGAGGCGCTTTTTCTATGGGCCAGAACCACAGGGCGCACCAGTAATCCATGGCCATCTTGAGCCGGGCGTAAGGCGAAGTCTGAGGGCCACCCAGGGACTGGTAAAGTTCGGCGAAAAAAGCGTCTTTTTGCTTGACCGTGCTTCTCTGAAGGCTAAGGTCTTCTTGGTGACCATCCAGGCAAAAGGCCTCCTTGGTCATTTGATCGACCTTGGTCAACATGGCCGTTTGTTTTAGCCAGAGCTGGTCAATGGTTTTGGAGAGAATTAGTAGAGATTCAAGGTCATTGTCGCTGTATGGAGCAGTAAATTCTTTATTCCATTTTTGGATTTTTGGCAGCCTCATTGGTTCAAGTTTTCTGATGACCCGGTCTTGGTAATCGGACATGCCCGGGTCCCCAATCAGGAAATGGTAAATCTCCTGGTCGGGCTGGCGATCTTGGCCTGGTTCCAAGCGTTGGGGCGGATTTTCCCACCATGGCTTTGGCGAAGAAAGCTGATCCAGGTGGTAGACTTGGCGCCTGGCCCCAATTAATGAGTTGCCACACAAGAGCTGTCGGCCAAACCAAGGCACCAAACAGCCTTTATGGATGGAATTTAGAAACAAAGAAACTTCAGCCAGTTCAACGGCGATATTGTTTAGGTCCACACCATAAACGTTTCTATCGGTTATAAACATTTTTAGGCGCTGGGTCTTGGTTTTAAGCTCATTTGAGTCAATTTGGCCATTTTCTTTTTGAAAACGCTCTAGGTAAGCTTCAGCCAACTGATTTACGGCTTCGTTTAGGAAGGCGGCGCTGCCCATGGCCGGCTCACAAATCTTAATTTCCAGAATTTCTTTTGAGCTTTTACCCTTTAAAAGTTCAATTAAGGAGTGTTTGACTAGGCTTTTGACTAGAGATTCCGGGGTGTAATAAGAGGCTGATTTTTCCCGCTCCCGCCCGGCCAGGCGGTAGATGAAGTCGCCTTTTTCATATTTTCTATACTGTCTTTTGTTATGGCTATCTATGTAAATAACTTTTTCATCTTCTGAGTATTTACAAAATTCAGCTTCAGGGACAAAATAGCCAACCTTTAGCCGATTATAATCTTCTTTAGCCTGTTTGACCTCATATAGTTTTTCTTTAGCGATAAAGCCGCTATAAGATAGGAGAGCTTCATAGACAGAACCGAGCTGGTTTATGCCCAGAGTAGAATAACAAACCCGGCCCCGCGGCCCTTTTTTTCGCTTGGGGCCAGTCTCTCTGGACATGCTCAAAAGATCGATTATTTTGAGCATAACCGAGTCGCGAATCATGACTTTATTGATGATGGGCGTAAATTCAGGATCAAAAATATGAGCTTTTAATGATTCAATGCCAAAAATATTTTGATGAACTATTTGGTCAGATAAATCGTTTGTTTTGGCTATTTCTTCGTAATAACCGTTATAGATAAGACCAAAAAGCTTATCGATTGATTCATGTAAGTAATACTCATCTACTGTTTCCAGTTCCAACCTAACCTTTTCGGCCATTTCTCTAAGATAATCCAGGGAATAGCCTTTTAAATAAATCTGGTTTTTCATCGGGGCGTAACCAAGTTCGCTTTTTGACTCAATAAATAAGACGAAAATCAGCCGATACATGAAACGTAGGCACTCTTTGGTCAGCTGGTCCGAGTCAAGGCTAGCTAGGCTAGAATTTTCTCCCTGAGCAGGGCTCTGGCCCTGGCCAGGGCCAGGTGTGGTCGGCTCCTTTTCTGGCTGGCTGGCCAGAAAGAATAGAATCTCGTTACCTAGAAGCTCAATTGATTCACTTAAAGCGAATTTTAGGTCTTCCGAGACCCCGGCCGTGTGCTGGCGAGAATTATCATTAAGCTCATCGAGGAAGTTTAGGTTATCTTGGGGACAAATCGATTGGCGGTGAAGCAAGACGGCCATGGCTTGGATGGTGGAGTCTTCCCGGCGGCCAAAAATTTCCGTAAGGTCGAAATAGAGATACCTTTGGTCGTTCCAAGTCTGGCGATCGATTAAGGCTATTTGATCGATTCCGATAAAGAGCAGCCAGCGAGGCGGACTATCCAGCCTAAAAAAAATTCTTTGGATTAGTTCTTCAAGGTTAAAGGAAGTGGGGCTTGGAAAACAACCGGCTTGGTCAAGGGCCCGGCCGTCAAAGCAATGGCCCCGCGGGAAAGCTTCATGGTCATCTTGGTTAACGGTCAACAATACCCACAACCAGGGCTGGCCCTTTGAATCTTTTATTTGCGAGTAGATAGGGCTGGGCTGCTTTTCGATTTCCAGCGAAAAGGGGGCCGGGGCGGGATAGTCAAGGGCCACCAGCAAGCGGTCGGCCAAACGCCTGACCAGCTCAAGGCTTTGGGCCTTATTTCTGGCCCGAATAAAGTTCTCATGGATGAGGTTAAAGGACCTTCCGAATTCTTTTAGGTCATTCCAGGGTAGGCCAGGCCCCAGCAAGGCTCGGTTATCCTCCAAGGAGATTGGTGAGTTTTCGGCTAAGCTTCTGGCTTTTTCCCGCCAGAGAGATACTTTCTCGTTTAGATGGCTTTCAAAGATGGAGAATAAGTAATGGTTGGAAAAATATTCATTAACATTATGTATGCCTGTCAAGTATAAAGCCATTATCTTTTTGCCCCAGTCAATACGGCTATTACTCGCAGGTAAGGATTATTTTCAATAGTTAAAGTTTCTTTTACCCACTTAGTAAATAAGGTAAAAGTTTTTTCAATATTAGTTGTGTCTTTAGATTTTTTATCCATAGTCTGGAGGGAAAGTTGGTAAGCCAATTGGCGTTTTTTAAGTTCCTCCAATTTTTCTAATTCTAACTTAATGATCGGTAGGGTTTTACTTTTGTAGTGAGTATATAAGTTAGAAAGGACCTTTTTGGCTTCTTGGATAACCATCGGTATGAGAGTTGACAAAGCTTGGAGCTTTTCCTTGGTGGCCAGGGCCGGATTGGTCAGATCGGCGCCAAACAGGCCGGCTTTTTTTAAGGCTTCTGTAAAGCTCATCTCCTGGATGAAATTTTGGTTTTCAAATAATAGGCCAAACCAATGGTCGACCAGGGGAGCTGACTTAAGGTTGGGGATAGTCCCGGCCATCAGAAAAAGACTTTCCGAGGGCTCCAAGCCTTTTTCCAGGGCCAGCCAAGGGGCCTCATTGCGGCCGTAGAGAATAGCGGCTTTTTCGTTAATCCAGGTGAAAAGTGGGTGGAGTGGCCATAGGTACTGGGTGGCCGGCCAAGCCGTTTCTGACAAGCTACTTTGCAGGCAGCGATCAAATTCATCCATGAGGAATTTTTTATCTGAAGAAAGCCTCAAGTAATTGTTTGGCTGGATTTCTTCGGGCAGTAAGACTTTAAGCCTTTTGATTAGGTCGGTGCTTGGCCCGGCTTCGATTTCAAGGCCCTCGACTTGGTCAAGTTCTTTTAAGTGGTATTGGCCTTTTTGGTTAAAATAAGGAAAGGCTAGCTTAAGGTACTGAATATCGCTAAAGATAGTTTGGTCCTCGGCCAGCTCCGGGCGGCTCTCGGTCTGGGCCGTGACCGCCAAAAGGTTTTCCACCGGGTCAAAGGGATTAAGTTGACTTTCGAAATCTTCAGGCGAAGTGGAGTTTTCTATGGCCTCAAAAACTTTGTTTTCTTCCCCTTCGACACTAAAGGCTCCCATCAAAATAGCGGGGTCACCTATGTTTTTGAGAGCCTGCTCTTCTTTTTCGCAGAGAATCTCCATATACCTAAGATCGCCTTTAATTTTTGAGGTAATGCTTTCGTTTAGAAAATAGCGAATGTCTGGGCTTTTCTTCTGGCCGTAGCGATCTATCCGGCCGTTTCTTTGCTGGAAGACCATTAGGGACCAAGGTATGTCAAAGTGTATAATCCGATGACATAAGTAATGAAGATTTAAGCCTTCCGAGGCCACGTCGGTGGCCACCAAAATTTTAACCGGGGAGACCTTGCGACCAAAATTTTCAACGATTTCTTGTTGTTGAGTGTCTGAAAGATCGCCATATAATTCCACGACTTGATCATCTGGAAGATTAAGATCTTTTTTTAACTCTTTAACCAGAAAGCGCATGGTTTCAATGCGTTCGGTGAAAATGACTAGGCGGTCATCGGACTTTCTGGTCCAGCCGTAATCTGAACCAGTAATGAGTTCCAGAAGTTTTTGATATCTGGAAAAATCATTGGGACCTATCCGTTGCACCGATTCTTTCAAGGCGATCAATTGTTCCAGGTCTTTTTGGTACTGGGAGGCCTTTTTTTTCTGGAGCTTTTTGAGCCGTTCTTCTATGGTTTTAAGGCAAGCCGCCGGGCTGGAAAAAATGGATTTTTCCAAAACGGTTTTAAAGAACAGGTCGGTTTGTTTATCTAGGCCTCCGGCCAGGTTTAGCCGTAAATTAACCAATAAACCGAAGGCCTCCTCTTCAGTCGGCGTGGCCTGACATTTTTCCAAAGTGACTTTCCTTTCTTTAAAAGCCTCATTGATTTGGTTTTGAAGGTCTTTTTTAAAGCGGCGAACACACAAGCCTTTAATGTCATCTTTTGAGTAATCGCTCGGATTGGCGATGGCCGTGGGATCGAGCATGTTCATAAGGGAAGCGAAAGTCTCGCTATGACCGTCATGGGGCGTGGCCGATAGCATGATCAGAGCCTCAGATCGCTCGGAGAGAAGTTTGGCTAATCTCGACCTCTGGGCTTGGCTCATCCGATCGGCCACGTTTTGGGCTTCATCGATAACGATGATGTCCCACCAGGAATTTTCCAGAAAGGTTCGATACTCAATGTCTCTTTTAATTGTGTCTATTGAAACAATGGTTTGATTGTAATAGTAAAAGGGATTGTAGTTGGTGGGTAATTCAGAACGGATTTTTTGAATTTTTCTTGAATCTAGGCGGACCAAGGGAATGGTGAAGCGGTTCCAAATCTCCTTTTGAAACTGGGTCATCATGCTTTTGACGGTAATGACTAGGATTCTCTTGCCCTTACCCCTGATAATCAATTCCGACATAAGTATGCCGGCTTCCAGGGTCTTG
>JAITJP010000078.1 GCA_031278835.1 Deltaproteobacteria bacterium | reverse complement strand
ATCGTTGACGTTTTTGACCGCCTTTAAGACCCCTTTGCCGCCGTAACGTTTGGGGTCCTTATCCCTTAACTCCAAAGCCTCGTGGCTACCGGTGGAAGCGCCCGAAGGCACGGCCGCCTGACCGCCCAGGCCGCTCTTCAAAACCACCTCGACCTCCACGGTGGGATTGCCTCTAGAATCTAAAATTTCCCTGGCCAAAACATCGGAAATGTACATAAATAACCTCTTAACGTGGTCTTTTGCCACTTTTTTTTAGAAAAATATAACCCGAATCGCTTAGACAAAAAGATCGGGCTTTAATAAACCTCTCAAGACTTTATGAAAAGAAAAAAAACCAATTAAAACAAAGCTTCGTTATGGTCAAAGAACACAAAAAACTATTTTTTATCGCCAATCGATAAAAAATAGGTTCTGGTTTGGCCGGGCCCAATCCCGCCCAATCCCCTTCAAAATGGCCCGCTCAAAATCACCGAGGTCTTCTCAGCGAAAAAAGGCCCCGTAATCGGTCAAATTTGGCCCTAGGCGGCCTTGGGGCGGCCCGATCGACAAATACTAGCTCCAGCCATCTCCAGGGCCTCTAGAGGCCCACCAGGCCCTTTCTTGGCCTTGGCCCAAAAAGCCCCTTTATCGGTACTCGCTGGGTTCGGCCAGGAGCTCAAACTTGGTCCCGTCCACCGTGACCATGAGAGGTTCGACCTGGTAATCGCCGTCCGGGCCAAAGCTAAAGGGCCCGGTGGCCCCGTCAAAGGGCTTAATGGCGCTTAAAGCGTTAACCAGCTGGGCCCTGGTGCCGGCCCCGGCCCCAAAGGCCGTGGCCAAGGCCAAGCCGGCGTCAAAACCGTAGGCGGCGAACTGATCGGCCACCCGCCCGGTCGACTGATTGAAGGCCTCCCTAAAGCGGGTGGCTTGGCGCCTTTCGCTTAGGCTATTAAAGGCGTCCGGGATGACCGCTCCCTTTAGGTAGCGGCCGGAGTTTTGGGCCAAATCTTTGGTCAGCCAGATGGAACTACCCAAATAGACCATCCTGGTGAGGTCATTGTAAGCCATGAGGGGCAGGATCTGGGCGATGGCCGCGGCCGTGTCCGGCACGAACAGGGCCTGGAAGTTGACGCTAGCCTGATAGGCGGTCGAGGCCCTTCTGACCGACTGACCGCCGGTTAAGCGGTTTACCGGATCATTGTAATTTCTCTGGTTGGGATCGTAGCTATCGATCGAGGCCACCCTGGCCCCCAGGCGCTGGGCCTCGGCCCTGAAAAAGCCGTACATGGCTTGACCGTACTGGTCATTGGGATAGAGAACCCCCAAATCGCTTAGATTCAAACGCCTGACCGCGTACCTGGCCACGGCCTCGGCTTGATGCTTGGGGGTCAGAAAGACCCTAAAAACCATGGATCGCCCGGTGGTGACGCCCAATCTCTGGGAGACGATGATTATGGGCACTCCGGTGGCCTGGGCCGTTTGGGCGGCGGCCAAGGACTCCCGACTGGTCAGCGGCCCCACGATGGCCAAGACCTCGGGCCTAGAGGCGGCCTAGGAGACCAGCTTGACCACCAGCGAGGCATCACCGCCAGAATCCATGGTTTCCACGGTGACTTTGGGGCTTAGATGGTTTAAGGCCAACTTAAGTCCGGCCAAGATGTCTTGACTAAATTTACCACTGGAGGGGTCTGACAAAGGCAACAAGGCCACGATGACGGCCTGGCCCTTAAGCCCAGTTAAGGGCCCCAGCGAGGGGCTGCCGGCCGGTCTAAGCCCGTCACCAAAACTGGCCAAAACCGGTTTGGGGTCATAGTCTGAGCCCGGGGCCCTGGCCTCGGCGGAATTAGGATCCAGTCGCAAGGCTTCCAATTTGGCCCCCCAGGGGTGGGAGCCAAAATAACGCCTAAAATAATCGGCCCTTTCAGTAAAAAGGCTTTGATTTCCGGCCAAGGCGGCCTGCCTGGCCAGATACCAGCTGGCCTCGGGGCCGGGATAATTCTGGCCATACTGGCGCTGAACTTCAATTAAACCGGCTTCGTTTAAGTGTAATAAACTGGCTTCCAAGCCCCTTTGGGCGGCCTCCCTGACCACGGTGGTGGCCCCGCCAATGGCCAAAATAAAATTGACCAAGGCGTCCCGAAACTTACCCTGCAAATACTGGGCCCGGCCCGAGGACAGCCTAAGGGCGGCCTTGGCGGCGGCCACCGACTCGCTTTGAATCAAAGCCTCGGCCAGGCTTAAGGCCTCAGCCGGCCGATTGGCCAAGAGGTAGAGATCCGGGATCCTGATTTTTACCGTGGCGGCGTACTGGCTATTGGGATATTGGGCTATTAGGTTTTGATAGGCCTGGGCCGCTTGTAGATATTGGCCGGCCCTTTCGCTGGAAAGACCGTACATGCCCAATAAGGTTTCCCGCCTGGGCCCGGCCGCTTCTTGATCCAAAAGTTTTTTATAGGCCAGGGCCGCGGCCCGGTAATCGCCCCGATCGTAGGCTTGGTCGGCTTGGCTGGAGGTGGAAACGGGCGTGGCACTAAAGGGGCCCGAGGATTCAAACATCGGAACACAAGCCATGAAAAGCAAGGCCGCCAGCAAAAGACCAAATAACTTATATCGTTTGGACAAGTTAAACATTTAGTCCTCAAATGATATATTACTTACCAAAACCTGTGGCAAGACCAATATAACAGAGAAAATTATAAAAAAAATAAACTATTTAGGACCAAGTTAGCCATTTAGGCCCAGGGCCAAAGGGCTAAAGCGGCCCTTTAAAAGCCAAGCTGGGCCAACAAATCGTTGACCGCCCCTTGATCGAGCCTATTTTCTGCCCCAGGGCCCTTGAGTTCCGAGGGTTCGGCCGTGAGTTTTTCCAGCATCTTATCGACCTCGGCCTGGGCCACTTTCTCGCGTTCTTCCTTGGGCCTAACCAGGCTCGGCGTCTCGTGATGGGCCTTGATTTTCGAGTTAACCGAAACCAGAAGGCTTAGTAACTGCACCTGTATTTCGCTAATCAAATTAACGATCTTTTTTATGCGCTGACCGGAAAGGTCTTGAAAGGACAAGGCCTCCATGATATGGGTCAAATGAGTCGAGGTGTTTTTAATCAAGGCTTCCGAAGCCGAGATGGTCTGAACTATGGTGTCGCGATCGGCCAAGGGAATGGCCGCGTAACCCGGCCCCGGGGCCTCATGACCGCCCGGGGCCTCGGCCCCGGCTTCGGCCTCAGCCTGACCTTGAGGCGGCAAAAGTTCTTCCAGTTCTTTGAACATCTGGCCCAATTGCCTCATGTCCTCAAAGCTGGGGGCCGGCACGGGATTGGCCACTTTGGGAGCGGCCTCGACTTTAGCCGCCTTAGGCTCGGGGACAATAATTTCTTCCTTGCCCTCCACCGGCAAATTGTTTTCCAAAAAGATGCTCTCCACGGTTTGGTTCATCTTTTTTAGGGTGTTTTTAAAATCCTCAACCGAGGTGTTGGCGTAAAGGAGCCTTAAAAGCCCCGGGATGGGAAAGTTATAAAAGCCGTCATCGGGTTCCAGGCTGGCCGACTGAATGGAGAGTTCTTGCTCAATTAATTGAGTCTTAAACTGCCCTTCCTCGTTGCCGTCCCGCATGGCCTTGATATGAGATTTGACCGACTCGTTGGTGCAAAACTCATAAAGGGTTTGAAAAACCACGTCCAGGTCAAAGACCACCACGCTCTGAGCCTCTTCAAGCTCCGGCTCGGCTTCTTCCAGGGCCGGCTCGATCTCGACCACCTCCTGGGCCTGACTGCCAAAGTTGTCGATGAAATTTTGAATCTGGTCAAACTTGTCCAAAAATTCCTGGGACAATCTGACCTGACCGGCCAGGCCGCTCCCGCCCATGCCACCAGTCTCTCCGCCCCCAGCCAGGGCGGCGCCCTGGGCCGCCCCGGAGCCTTTGATCTCCAAAAGGGATTCCAAATTGTTCAAGGCCGACATCTGCGAGTTTAAGTTATTCATGTCAGCTTGAATTTGATCGGCCAGGTCCATGATGGTCATGGAGGCCTTTTCGGTCAGCTCGACTACTTCCTCCAGCTGGCCTTTGGCGTCCTCCAGATCGGCTCCGGTCTTGGTTAAATCCGTGCCCGGGGCCACGGCCGGCAGTTCGGTCACGGAAACCGAGAGCTGGCGAGCCAATTGGCCCACGGAATCGAACAATTCTTGGGATATTTCTTGGAAAAAATTATGATCGGCCGTGGCGATCTGGGACTGAACCGGGTCGGCCAGCGGAGCCGGGGCGCTTAAAACCACCGGTTCTTGGGGGGCTTGGGAACTAACCACGCCCAGCTTGGTATTGGCCGTGATCAATTCGGGCAGGACTTTGATGTGGTAAATCGCTTCGGGGGTGACGATCCGGAACTCCCCAACACCCAGCTCAAATCCGATTACCGGGGGATTTTCACTCATATGAGTCTTTCCGTCCTCTCTGGTCCAGAATCGGCCATGAGTACAAAGCCTTTTTGTTTGGCCAGGCTTCCATCCATCCTTCGGCGTTGATCCATACTATCCCCTATGAAAAATCCCAACTTTACGGTCACCCCTGGGGGCCTTTTGCTTTTTTTCGTTTTTTCGCGAAAAAAGGCGAAAAAACGAAAAAAATCACCCGGCCCCAGCCTTCAAAACTATCTATATTTTACTCATTTAAGCTAATAAGTGGCTGGCCTTTACCAAAGTCCAAAAATCCCATGCCTCTGAGCCCTAATCCATGACCCTGACTAGCCGGGCAAATCGCAGGGAATAATATTCGCCTTGAAACCAACGACAGCTTCTGACCTCGCCGGACAAAACCACCCAGGCTTCGGCCTCCAGGTTTGACTCCAGGGCCTGGGACAAGCTGCCATCTAGATCCAAACGATAGCCGGGAACTTTTAAGGTTAAAACCAAACGATGACCGGCCGGGGTCGGGCCTTTGCAAATCCAGGAAACCCGGCCGTCGGCTCGACACAAGAGGTGCCCCCACGGATCATGGTCAAAGGAATTACCAACCTTGTAGACGGGATGGACACCAGGTGCCAAGAATGCCGCCAAATCCATTAGACCCACCTGGACGCTCTAAGGCCATTTTGCTCATTCACGTCAAAAATTGTAACAAAAATGCTCCACCCAGTCAACCGGGCCAGCCTGTTTCTGACAATACAAGCGTGTCTTTTTCCGTCTTTTGAATCAACCCAGAATTACATTCGGTTTAGGCTTTTAACCCGATTAGACAAAAATTTCTGGTCGAGATTATTTATCAGTCTTTACTCTAACATTATCTTGATATATCGGTTTAAATATCACTTATAAAAGATTTTATCAATAAAAAACTTGGTTTTTTAAGACAAAGACCCAGCATCGGAGCTAGAAATTTGGGGTTGACAAGGGATCGAAGCTGGGTTATAAAGTTCAAATCGCCTCGAACGGACCCTAGTCTAAAAAACTTCCGCTCGGGGCCGATGGCCTGACCGTTTAATTACCGCGGGAGTAACTCAGCGGTAGAGTGCGACCTTGCCAAGGTCGAAGTCGCGGGTTCAAATCCCGTCTCCCGCTCCAGAAAATTTAAGATCAAAACTTTGCTCAACTGGCCGCCCAACCCTGGAAAAAATCCCTTTTCTTTCCTGGGCGGCTGGCTCGAGATGATAGACAAGGCCTTCAGGAGATAATCTGAAGGCCTTTTGCTTAATATTGGCCCAATTTTTTCCCGCCTCTCAAGGCCTTTGGCCTAACATTGGCCCAATGTTGGCCCAATGTTGGCCCAGTTTTTTTCCCGCACGAGGTAATGACCGCTTTTGCCCAACTCTCGCCAAAATAACCATCTCCCGGTCACGGTAAACGATCTGGCCATCAGGGCGGTGACTTTATTCAAGGAAGGCCTGGACTGCGAAACGGCCGTCGTGACCGTTTTTGACCAATATTTGGGCACCCAGGTCCTAGACGGCCTGGAGCCTTCCATCCGTCGCATTGGTTTGGGTTTTCAAGTGCCCTGCGGGGCCCTGATGGGCTCAAGACGGGTCATGGCCAAAGTTCTGGACCATGACCCCCAGCTGCCCCAGCTTCGCCAGGAACTGGAAAAACTTTTTGTCATTAAACACAAGGCCACCACTTGTCAATACTTGACCGCCCGAATCAAATGGGGTGAACACCACAACCACTGCGGAAAATACGTCTACACGGCCGTGGAAAGTCTTTACGCCATCCTCGAACAAAGACTGGGCCATCAACTGGCCAAGCTCCTAAACGGTCTGGAGGCCCCAGAGACCAAGCACTAGGCCAGCTGGGCCTAGCCCTTGGCCCCTGACCAGAGCTGAGCCCATATAAAATTTACCTTGGACTAATTTTTTAGTTATTTTAAAGTCAAGGCTTTAGATTTTTAAAAAAAATAAGGGTGACTTAAGCGACAAAGATCCCAGGAGAGCTAATGTCCATCCACAGAATCCTGCCGGCCATCGGACCTGTCATCCTGGGGTTCTTATGCCTAGCCCAAGCCTATTCCCGGGCCGGGATAAACGTCAGTTACCCGCTTTTGCTGCTTTGGGGCTGCCTCTGGCTGGTCCAGGGCCGCCGGCGCTGGTCAAAACCAGTCAAACCCCTGCCCCTGGAGTGGCTTAGGGGCCTGGCCATTTTTTTGGCCGTTTATCTCTTAACGGCCCTAATCGGTTCCGAGCCCCTCCGTAGTCTTACTTATTTATCCATTAACTTATACGTTTTCCTGGCCTTACCGGTCACCTGGCTGGCCCTGTCCCAATGGCCCAATTTTATTTATTTCTTGCCCTATTGTTATGGAGCCGGCTTAATTTTAACTGGCCTGATCACTTTTCAACAAGCTAACTATTGCTTAAGCTGCGTCCGGGCCATGAGTTACCTGGGTATCATTGATCTAAGCGGGGTCTTGATCCAAATTACCCCCTTAATGGTCGGGGCCCTGGCCATGGCTCAAAGCGACCACGGACGGAAAAAAATCGCTAAAACCATTTTCTTTCTCCTGGCCTTGGCCGGCGCTTTCGTGGCCATGATCAATAACTGCACCAGAATAACCCTCCTGGGCCTGCCCTTCCTTTGCGCCGTAATGTTTCTGGTCAATTACAAAAATTTCAAAAACGCCATCGGGCTCTTTTTCTTTTTATTGGCCCTGCTGGGCTCGATTTATATTGTCAAAAATGGGGCCATCATCGACCGTTTCAAAGACATGACCGCCCCAACCAGCCTCAGCCTAAACAATACCGAGCGTTTTAACTACTGGGAACACGGCTACGAGGTCTTTAAAGAACACCCAATCTTTGGCGTGGGCCCGGCGGCCAAGCCCAATATCCCGGTCGAAAAACGGGTCCGCCCGTCCAAATCAGCCTTTCAACACGCCCACAACGTCTTTTTAACCATCATGGCCGAAATGGGCCTAATTGGCCTGGTGGCCTTTCTTTACTTTATCACCCGGCCGGTCAAAATCCTCTGGCCCTACCGCCGAAGTCCCGACCAACTGACTTTCTTTTGGACCTGGTCGGCCTTTATGGTCATCTGCCATTTATTTTTAAACGGCATCACCGACTACGTTTTTGGCAACAAGATGATGATGTTTCTTCACTTCTCCATAGTGGGCGCGGCCCTCTGGGTGGCCGAGGGCCGCCAAGACCCAAAACTCGAAGCAAGCCCGGCCGCCTTAAAGCCCTAGGCTTTTAGGACCCGGCCCAAGCTTCAGGGCTATGTTCCAATATCAAAACCAG
>JAITJP010000204.1 GCA_031278835.1 Deltaproteobacteria bacterium | reverse complement strand
AGGCCAAGACCAGGGCGTTTATGAAAGCGAAGGCCAGGCACCAAGCTAAATGATTTTTTTTAAAAATATGTTCATTTAAGTAAGTTAAAATTAAAAGCGGTAAGATAAGTTTAAAAGTTATTCGGCCCAAAAAAGTGAAGAGAATCAAGGCGGCCAGCATGAAGCCCAGGGAAATAAAACCTGCCCGGGATAAATCAAGGCGCCCGGCGGCCAGGGTTCCATTTTTCTTGGCCAAATCTTGGCGATTTTTTTCCACGGCGTAGAGTTCTCCCAAAACGTTTCCGCCCATGGTAATAAAAGAAAAGCCCAGTAAAGCTAAAAAGGCCAGGCCAAAGTTTTCGGGGTAAAATAATCGCGACATTAGAAGGGGCACAAAAACCAGGAGGTTTTGTAAACAGTTCTGGGGCTGGGCCAGTTCAAAAATCATCTTGAGGCTGGGCCGTTTGGTCCCGACCGGGTCAATGATCATGACCTCTCCGTCCAGGGGTTTGGCCGTCTGGGCCCGCTTTTCATCGCCCACGACCACGGCCCCCCCGGAGTCCCGCCAGACCGGTGGATCGGCCCCAGAATCCCCGGCGTAAATATAGCCGCCTTGGCCAAAGAGTTTGACCAAAGCCTTGGCCTTGGCCGCGCTTCGTAAATTTATTTTTTCATCCGAGGCCAAGTAGCCAGTGAAAAAGTCAAAACGCTCATAAACTTTTTTGGCCATGGCTTGATTGGCGGCCGTGGCCAACCAAACCTGGCCGCCTTTTTCATGATACTCCTGGGCCAGCCTAATCACCCCAGGGTTCCAAGGCAATAAATCGAGATCCAGCCAAGTCGTTTCGGCCAATTTTCTTTTTAAAAAAAGCCGGCCGCAAAAAAGCCATAACAGGGGCGCCCACCGGCCTTGGGAAAGGGCTTTAAAAAAAAGTTCCCACAATGAGTCAGTCCCCAAAAGGGTTCCATCGAGATCCAGAACCAAAGCTGTAGGTTTTTCCTCAGACAAGTTTTTTATCTCCAAAAGGTCATGGTTGGCCCTTATGACCAACCCAGATGGTCCGGCCGGGCGGGCCCGGCCGGGCGGCCCAATAAATTAAGCTTTGTGACCGACCAAGATGGCGCAGCCGGGCGGTAATTGGGCCGGGATCCGGTGAATATCGCTTAGACCGGCATTTTTCATGAAAGCCTCCACCTGGCCAAAGGTATAGGCTTGGCCGCCCATGGTATTGACCAGCATGTTTAGAGAAAACAAGGCCGGCATGATTGGGCCGGTCAAATCGTCATCGAGGTACAATTCCTGGATGGCCAAAAAGCCACCTTTTTTAAGGGTCTCGGCCGCCTTGGCCACCAGGGCGGCCGCCCCTTGGGGGCTTTCCTGGTGAATGACCTGGGAGATGAAGACCACCTCAAAGGGTTTGGGCAAAGCCTCTTGGTGATAATCTCCGGCCAGGAATTTAACCCGATCGGCCAGGCCCATTTTAGCCATGACTTTATTGGCCACCGGTTCGGAGCCCGGTAAATCAAAGATGACCGCCGAGAGATTTTTATTTCGTAAACAAAACTCGAGGGCGTAGGTGCCCGGACCGCCGCCCAGATCCAAAAGCGATTCCCTTGAGCCCAGCTCCAAGGCCTCGGCCACGGCGGCGGCTTGATAACGGGCGCTATTATACATGGCCATCAAAAAATCTTCCCGAGTTTTGTCGCTAGTGGTTTCCGCGGCCGAGGCCTGGACCACCCTCTGACCGGTTTTTACGGCCTGGGCCAAGCCCAGCCAAGCCGGCATGATGTGAGATTGGTGAAGCAAAGCGTGGCCATAGTACTCGGGGGACTTTTCCGAGAGATATTGGGCGGCCTCCAAAGTCAAGCCCACCTCTTGGCCGTCCCTAAGCAAAAGCCCCAAAGCGGTCAGGGCCGTGACCAGCATGCCCAGGCCCCTAAGCTCCGCGCCAAGGCTTTTGGCCAGATCCTCCAATTTGGTTTTAAGGCCATCTCCCCTATCCAGGGCCGTAAAAAGCCCCAGCTCCAGGCCCGACTGGACGGCTCTAAGGCTCCAAAAGCTTCGGGTTAACTCCATAAAGCCTTGATGATTCCATTGAGGTTTGTTCATATCGATTCACCTTTAGCCAAGTCTTTCGGTAAAAAGCCTGGAGAGCTGGGGCTATGAAAAAGGCCATTTAAAGGCCTTTTTAGGCCCAGCACGGCCCTTTGAATTGGCCAACTGGGTTTTATACTGCCCTGGTCCCTTGGCGGCCGTCAAGGGGCCCTTTGGGCCCAGGGCTGAGTTTTTAAGTTTTTTTGGAAGGCCGGGGCTGTAGCTTAAATCATAGCATAAATTTCAAGTTTTTGGTTAATAAATATGAAGTTGAGAGTTAATTTTTATAATCTCTGGTTAAACGGATAAGATGGAATAATGTTAGAGGCCAGATGAGGAAATTCATGAACTCGAAGCCGTTTTTCTTTTGTTTGTCGATAGAAACAGATTAAAACTTTTTCCTTGATAAAATCACAATATATGGTAGTCTATAAGATTATATCGGGAGTCGATGGCCAATATCTGGTTAGGCTGGCTCCCGTTTAAGTTATTAAAGCCCGGTGGTTTAGGCGCTTAAGCCCAGGGCCATCAGTGACCACTTGTTTGAGATGAGTTTGAAACGAGATTGAGACGAGTTAGTTTGGCCCAGAACTTTATTTTGCTAGAGTTTATTAAAAAGTCGCTTTAGAGACCCACCATTTTAGGACAATCGCCCAAAACCATGCCTTTTAATAATTCTTTGGCCGCCCTTGATTTGGGTTCCAACACCTTTAGGCTGATTATTGCCCCCAAGGGGCTAGGCTTAAGCCAAAGTAGGCTCTGGCAAGAGATCCCTAGGTTAAGCCAGGGCTTAGAAAATGGCCAGCTTTTGGGCCTGGAGCCAAAACAAAGGGCCTTAGCCGCCTTGGAGAGTTTTGACCGGATAATTCGGGCCGAAAAACCAGAAAGAATTTTAGCCGGGGGCACCATGGTTTTTAGGCAAGCCCGTGACGGCCCTGAGTTTTTAGCCAAGGCGGCTAAGCGCTTTGGCTGGGAGAGCCTGGTCTTGTCGGGGGCCCAGGAGGCCTTCCTTTCGGCCAGGGGCGTCTTGTCTGGGCTGGAACCAAGACCGCCGGAAACGCTTATTTTTGACGTGGGCGGAAGATCCACTGAGTTCATAAACGTTTATGGTGACCAAATAGTTCAGACCCAGAGCCTGGATCTTGGCGTGGTGGGCCTAACCGAGGATTTCGTGAAAAGCGACCCGCCCCGGGTAGAAGAATTATTGAGCCTGGATGGGTTTATTAGAAAAAAACTGTCTGGGGGCGATTGGAGCGCCTTAAGCCCCCAGGCCACCTTGGTGGGCACCGCGGGCACGGTCACCACCATGGCGGCCATGCTCATGAAATTGGTTGACTACGATCGAAACCGGATTAATAACCTGGTCATTGACCTGGAAAGCGTCATGGCCCTTTTACTTAAATTATCAAATGAAACCAACCAGACTCGCCAAGCCCATCCGGGTCTCCATCCGCGCCGTGCCGACGTCATCGTGGCCGGTCTAGTCTTGGTCTCGACCATCATGGATTTTTTTTCCAAAGCCAAAATTATTATTAGTGACAACAGTCTCCTTGAGGGTCTATGGCTGGCCGCCGCCGGACTGGTCCCCCTAAACCCAAAAATGAGTGAGGTACGCTAGATGAGCGAGTTTAAACAGTTTCAGGAGGGCCTGACCTTTGACGATCTTTTGTTGATGCCGGCCTATTCTGAGATTCACCCCCGAGAAACCATCCTTTCCACAAAACTCACCGAACAAATCACCTTAAACGCTCCCGTGATCAGCGCGGCCATGGACACGGTCACCGAATCGGCCACGGCCATTACCATGGCCAGACAAGGCGGGCTGGGCATCATTCACCGCAATATGCCCATTGCCTCTCAGGCCTTTGAAGTTGAAAAAGTTAAAAAAAGTGAAAGCGGCATGATCTTGGATCCGGTCACGGTTAGGCCGGGCACCCCGGTCAGTCAAGTCAAAGAACTCATGGAACAATATCACATCTCGGGCGTTCCGGTGGTGACCGATGGCCGGGAATTAAAAGGCATAGTCACCAACCGAGATTTAAGATTTGAAAGTAACTATGAACGGCCCGTGGACGAAGTCATGACCAGTAAGTCTTTGATCACGGCCGAGGAAGGCATAACTTTAAACGAGGCCAAGGCCATGCTTCACGAAAACCGCATAGAAAAACTTCTGGTGGTTGATAAAAAAGGCCTTCTGGTTGGGCTCATTACCATTAAGGACATTGAAAAAGTCAGACAATTTCCCAACGCCTGCAAAGACTCCAAGGGCCGTTTACGGGTTGGCGCGGCCGTGGGCGGCCTAAATAGCTTAAGCCGGGCCGAGGCCCTGGTCAAGGCCAAAGTTGACCTCTTGGTCATTGATTCGGCCCACGCTCACACGGCCAGTAGCATAAAAATCCTCAAAGAACTAAAAGCCGCCTTTCCCGAGGTCGAGGTCATCGCCGGAAACGTGTCCACGGCCGAGGGGGTCAGGGCCCTAGTCGAGGCCGGAGCGGCGGCCGTTAAGGTGGGGGTTGGGCCGGGCTCCATTTGCACGACCAGAATCATCGCCGGGGTCGGGGTTCCGCAAATGACGGCCATTTTTGAGTGTTCGGCCGAGGCCAAAAAGTTGGGCAGCACCATCATCGCCGACGGGGGCATTAAATTCTCCGGCGACATCGTCAAGGCCTTGGCCGGCGGGGCGGCCGCCGTCATGTTAGGTTCGCTTTTGGCCGGAACCGAGGAAAGTCCCGGCGACAAAATTCTCTTCCAAGGCCGTTCTTACAAGACCTATCGCGGCATGGGTTCTTTGGAGGCCATGCGGGCCGGCTCGGCCGACCGTTACGGCCAAAGGGCCACCGACAATAGCTCAAAACTGGTCCCCGAAGGCATCGTCGGCCGGGTTCCTTACCGCGGGCTTCTCTCGGAAACCGTTTACCAGCTGCTGGGCGGTCTTATGGCCGGCATGGGCTATCTGGGGGCCAGAAATCTCGACGACTTAAGGGCAAAGGCCAGATTCGTTCGAATCACCTCGGCCGGGCTCAAGGAAAGTCACGTTCACGACGTCATAATCACCACCGAAGCCCCCAACTACCGTCTGGAATCGAACTAAGCCCAAAAGCCGAAAGGGCCAGCCGGAAAACAAGTCTAGCCACCATCTCCACTTTCACCAGTCATTGGGTCATTAAGCTTATGAGTTTTTTAAATAAAACTCATAAGCTCTTTCTAAAAAGGTTAAGTTATTATGAGTTTTGTTCATCTCCATGTCCATTCCTGTTACAGTTTACTTGATGGGGCCATTAGGTTAAACGATTTGGTAAAAACGGCCAAGGATATGGGTATGCCGGCCGTGGCCTTAACCGATCACGGACAGATGTTTGGTTTATGGAAATTTTTTGCCGAGGCCAAAAAGGTGGGCATTAAGCCAATATTGGGCGTGGAGGCTTACCTTACCACCAAAGGCCGGGCCAGCCGCGACAAAAACGAAACCAAACACCACTTGACCCTTTTGGCCCAAAACCTGACCGGCTACCATAATCTTTGTAAAATGATTTCTCTGGCCAACATCGAAGGCTTTTATTACAAGCCCAGGGTGGATTACGAGTTACTTACCAGATATTCCGAAGGGGTTTTCGCCTTGTCCGGTTGCCTGCAAGGCGAGGTGCCCATGGCCATTTTGTCTGGAAACAGAGAAAAGGCCAAAGAAATCGCTTTAAATTTGGCCAATATTTTTCCCAAGCGTTTTTACCTGGAAATACAGGAAAACGGCATATCCCAGCAGGCTTTGGCCAATAAGGGTTTGGTGGAAATCTCCCAACAAACCGGTATTCCCTTGGTGGCCACCAATGACTGCCATTACCTAAAAAAGGAAGACCAGGCCTCGCACGACTTACTTTTGTGCATCCAAATGCAAAAAATAGTGACCGATCCGGCCCGGATGCGCATGGAATCAAATGAGTTTTATTTTAAAAGCCCAGAAGAAATGGCCAGCGATTTCGCTTGGTGCCCCGAGGCTTTGGCCAACACCCTGGCCATTGCCGAGCAATGCGAAATTGATTTTCCTTTTTTGGATGAGGCCAATCGGGTTTATCATTTCCCCTCGCTGCCAGGCTTAAGCGATGAGACGGCCTCGGATCAGTTTAGGCTCCAAGCCGAGGAGGGCTTAGAAAAACGTTTTCAAAAACAAGCCAAGACGGCCCAGCCCTTTAGCCAAGAACAACAACAACAATATCGCCAGCGTTTGAACTATGAAGTTGACGTTATTAACCAGATGAAATTTCCCACTTACTTTCTGATCGTGGCCGACTTCATAAACTGGGCCAGGGAACATGATATCTTAGTCGGCCCCGGCCGCGGCTCGGCCGTGGGTAGCTTGGTTTCTTGGAGTCTGGGCATTACCGACGTTGATCCCATACGTTTTGGGCTAATTTTTGAGCGTTTCCTTAATTTGGAACGTATCTCCATGCCTGATATTGACGTTGATTTTGACGCCGAATCCCGGGACAAAGTCATCAAATACGTCACGGAAACTTACGGAGGAACCGACTACGTCGCCCAGATCCTGACCTTGGGTCAGATGAAACCCAAGGCGGCCATCAAAGCCGTTGGCCGGGCCCTGGATATCCCGCTTAAAGAAGTTGACGCCATTACCAAAATGGTTCCCGACAAACCGGGCACCACCTTAGCGGAAGTCTTAAAAAATCCCGAGTTTATGGCCGCCATAAACGCCTCTCCCAAGACCCAAAAATTACTGGCTCAATCGCTTTTCATGGAAAATTTGCCCCACCATTCTTCCACCCACGCCTCGGGCGTGGTCATCGGGCCTAAGCCGCTAATGGACTTATTGCCCGTGTTTGCCGACACCAAAGCCCCCGAGGTCGAGGGCCTCAGGACCCAAGTCATTACCCAGTATGATCTTAAAGGCGTGGAACAAAACGGCTTGGTCAAGTTTGACTTTTTGGGCCTAAAAACTTTGACCTTGATCAAAGACTGCTTAAAGCATTTATCCCAAAGGGGCATTGAGCTGGATTTATTGGAGCTAGATTACAATGATCCCAAAACCTATGAAATGCTCAGAAGCGGCGATTGCAGCGGGGTTTTTCAGTTAGAAAATGAGGGCATGGTCAATACCTTAATTCAATTAATGCCCACCAAACTTGATGACTTAATCGCCTTGGTGGCCATCTATCGCCCCGGCCCCCTTCAAAACAAGGTCGTTGAGAACTTCATCAAAATCAAAAACGGGAAGGCCCAACCCGTCTACCAACTGGAAGCCTTAAAACCCATCCTCGAAGAAACCCTGGGCCTGACTATTTATCAAGAACAGGTCATGTTAATCGCCCAGGTTTTGGCCAACTATACCCTGGGCCAAGCCGACAAGCTCAGACAAGCCATGGGTAAAAAATCATCTGAGCAAATGATTCTACAAAGAGACATTTTCTTAAAAGGGGCCAAGGGTAACAATATTTCGGAAGAAATGGCCAATGAAATTTTCGATATGATGTACAATTTTTCCGCTTACGCTTTTAATAAATCCCATAGCGCCGGCTACGCCTTTCTTATGTTTCAAACGGCCTACCTCAAAGCCCATTATCCGGTTGAATTCATGGCCGCCTTAATGACCGTGGAAGCCGATGACACGGCCAAAATCGGTAAACTAATCGACGAGTGCCGCTTCAAGGGCATTGAGGTTTTGCCGCCTGACATAAACACCTCCTCATACGGCACCTCGGTTAGCGATGGCCAAGTGGTTTTTGGCTTGGGGGCCATTAAGGGCATCGGCCAGGGGGCCATTGAGGCCATCATCGAAACCCGGGAAGCTCGGCCCTTTACCGATCTCTATGATTTTTGCGAAAGGGTGGCCAGCAAAAAAATCACCAAAAAAGTCGTTGAGACTTTAATCAAATGCGGGGCCATGGACAAATCCGGCGGGGCGGCCCGGGAAGTGCTTTTGGAAGTTTTGCCTCAAGCCATGGAGCGCCGGGAAAAGCCCAAAAAAACCAAGACCACCGCTAATTTACTATCCGGTTTGGCTCCCCCCAAACCCATTGTCGGAGCGCAGGTTCAAAGGTTTTGGCCGCAAGTAACGCCCATGTCGCCCGACGAACGTTTGGGTTATGAAAAAGCCCTTTTAGGTTTTTACGTCAGCGGCCATCCCTTAACCCCTTACTCTTTCGCCATTGAGGCCATTAGAAGCCACTCCATCACCAAGGCCAAAAAACTTTACAAAGATACCAAAGTAACCGTCTGCGGCCAGCTGGCCCATATCAGCGTAAGGGAATCCAAAAAAGGCAATAAATTCGCCACCGGGAAAATCAATGACCTCAACGATACCCTCGACATTGTCCTATTCGACAAACTTTTAAAAAGTAAAAGCGATATCTTGGTCGATGGGGCCGTTTTGATCCTGAACGGAAAAATGTCCGGCGACGATTGGAACTCCAAAAGCGCTCCCAAAATCGTGGTCGATTCCGTCTACGAGCTTGACGGGGCCTTAAGCGGTGTTTTTCCGGCCCTGACCGTCGAGACCACCCTGGACGAGCTTGACACGGTCATAAATTTTTTCGCTCCCAGGGTCGAACCGGTGGACTCGCCCGGTAAAAAACTCTCTCGGGTGGTTTTAAATATCTTTGACGGTAAAGGCCGGGCCTTTTATGAGCTGGACGATTTAATCGAGTTAAGCGTTGATTTTTTTAAGGAGGCGGCCATTTCCCTGGGGGCCCGCAACCCCATTAAGTGCTCGACTTATTCTAGACCTTATAATGTCTAAAAAAACCCAAGCTCTTAATCGAGATTAAGAGCTTGGTTTTTTTTAAAGCTCATTTACTCCAATTGGATAATCAATGCCCAGAGCCATCTTAGAAAATTTAAAAAAAATCCAATCGGCCACGGTCCTATGCTTAGGGGATTTGATGCTGGACCGCTACATTTATGGCCAAGCCAGCCGTTTGTCACCCGAAGCCCCGGTGCCCATAGTCACGGTCAAGCGCAAAACTTTTATGCCCGGCGGCCTGGGCAACGTGGTCATGAATCTCCACTCTCTGGGGGCCAAACCCCTGGCCGTGGGCGTGGTGGGCACCGATCAATCGGCCCAAATTTTAAGCGATCTTTTTTCGAAAATCTTGGGTGCCCAGGCCGCCCACTTAATTAAGTCAGCCCAAAGGCCCACCACGGTTAAAACCAGGGTTATCGCCGGCATTCAGCAGGTGGTGCGCTTTGACGAGGAATGGGAGATGCCCCTGACCGAGGACCTGGCCACCAATTACCAAAAGGCCGTTAGCCCGCTTCTGGCCCGCTCCGGGGCCGTGGCCGCCTCCGACTACGGCAAAGGGGTCTTGAGCCGCTCCTTTTGCGCTTGGTTAATGGAAAAAGCCAGCCAAGATAACCTGGCCGTGGTGGTGGATCCCAAAGGCGCCGATTATGGCCGTTACCGGGGGGCCACTTTGGTCACCCCCAATCGCCAAGAACTGGCCTTGGCCACTTCCGAGGATCTTAATGGAGCTGGTCAGGAAAAACTTATCGAGGTGGGCCGTAAATTGATGGAGAAAAACGACCTAAAAAATCTCCTAATCACCCTTAGCGAAGATGGCATGACCCTTCTAACCTGCCAGGGCCAGAACCTTCACTTTCCGGCCAAAGCCCGCGAAGTTTTTGACGTCAGCGGGGCCGGTGACACGGTCGTGGCGGCCATGACCGCCTGCCTGGCCGCTGGCCTGGACCTAGCCGCCGGGGCCGAACTGGCCACCCTGGCCGCCGCCGTGGTCGTTGGTAAGGTCGGCACGGCCACGGCCTCCCCTAACGAGATAATCGACTCCCTAAGCTCGCCCAGCCAATGATTTAGGCCCATTCTAGCCAACTGGCTTTTCCGGCTTAGCGGCCTGTTCGGCCGCCTCAGGGGGCTTTTCGGCCGCCTCAGCGGCCTTTTCGGGCCCCTCGGGGGGCTTTTCGGGTGGCCATTTGCCTTTTTCCAAGTCCTCTCGGCTCTTTTGGGCTTGGGGAGATTTGATTTTGCAATTGGCCCGGCGTTGACAAGCGGCCATGCCCTTGGTAGACCAGAGCACGGCGCATTGGGCGGCCAAGAGGAGAGATCGGTCGATGTCGTCAAACTCGCCTGGGTTAAAATTTGAAAGCACGTAAGGGGCGTAATCGCCGCCAAAAATACCTTTGTCGGGGCGCCCTATGCCGATTCTAAGGCGATCAAATTCACTATCGATCTCGTTTATGATCGAAATGAGTCCATTGTGACCGCCGCTACCGCCGCCGGAACTGGCCTTTATTCTGCCAACGTTGATATCCATGTCGTCGTGAATAACCAAAATTTTTGATATAGATTCTTTGTAAAAATTGAGTAAATCTTTAACGGCAAAACCGGAACTGTTCATGTAAGTTTGAGGCCAAGCCAAAATGACCTTTTGCCCTTCGATTTGTCCCTTGGTGATAAGATTTCGACCAGAGCGAGTGGGATCGGTAAAATTTTGTAACTGGGCCAGGGTAGCCAAAGCCATGTAACCGACGTTATGACGAGTGCTCTGGTATTGTTTACCAGGATTACCAAGCCCAATAATGAATTTAAATCCCTCGGCCACGCCAGTCCTCCAATCCCCCGCCCTTTTTGGGAAAATTATCAAACAGTGAAAAATTTTACTTTAATCAGCTCTATTTTTCAAAGGCTAGTTGTAAGTCTCTGAAAACTTGAGAAAAACTGCCTAAAAATCCCATATAAACTCATGGATCGATCGGCCCA
>JAITJP010000163.1 GCA_031278835.1 Deltaproteobacteria bacterium | reverse complement strand
AGTAGGGAATGAAAAAGATCACGGTTAGTCATGACCGCGGAAAGCAAACTTGAAGTTATCGGGGCCCCTTGGTTTTCGGTCAGCCTGGCCCTGATCTCGGCAATGATGCCGCTTAAATCTATGCCCGCGGCGCAAACGTCTTTGCAAGCCTCGCAGCCAACACAGTTGTTTATTAAATTTTTGGCCTTTTCTGGCCCGTGCAAAAAATAAGTCAGAATCAGCCCGATGGCCCCGATGTAAACGTAACCCATCCTATGGCCGCCCACCAAACGAAAAACCGGACAAACGTTGGCGCAGGCCCCGCAGCGTACGCAGCGAAGCACTTCCCGACACTTGGGATCTTTGATTAAATCAAGTCGCCCGTTATCCAAAAAAACCAGGTGAAGACTTTTGCCCTGAGCCCCGGCCGCTCCGCCAAAATCAGCCAGCCCGGTTAGCCAGGACACGTAAGTGGTGATGGGTTGGGCCGTGGCGTTTCTTGGCAGCACCCTTAAAATCGACAAGGCCTCGGCGGCCGTGGGCACCAGTTTATCCAGGCCAATCAAGGCCACGTGAACCCGGGGCAAATTTGTGGTCAGCCGGGCGTTGCCTTCGTTGGTGCAAAGACCAATGGCCCCGTTGGCGGCCACGGCGAAATTAGCCCCGGTCAGGCCCAGATCGGCTTCGGCGAAGCTGGCCCGAAGTTGTTTTCTGGCCACCTTGACCAGTTTGCCAATGTCACTGTCCATTTCCTTGGCGGTTATTTTGGCAAACTCCTCGGCCACCTGAAATCTGGAAAGGTGAATGGCCGGCAGAACCATGTGGCTGGGGGCTTCATCCCTAAGTTGAATGATCCACTCGCCCAGATCCGTTTCGACCACCTCACAGCCGGCCCCTTCCAGGGCCTGGTTTAAGTCAATCTCCTCGGCGGTCATGGATTTACTTTTTATGACTTTTTTGGCCCCGTGTTCCTTGGCGATATTGACGATTATCTGCCTAGCCTCGGCGGCCGTCTGGGCCCGGTGAATGACCACTCCCTTGGCCCTGGCCTTTCTCGAAAATTCTTCAAAGAGATCTTCGAGTCTCGACAGGGCCCAATCTTTGGCCAAAGCCACTTCTTGAATCAGTTCTTTTTCGGCCAAGCCCGAAAAGACGGCCTCGCGGCTTGATCGATACTGAACGGCGAACTTATCCAAGGTTTTCCTCAAAAAAGAATCTTCGAGGGCTTGGTTTAGTGATTTATGATATTTTCTCGAAGACGAGGCCGGATAATCCCGCCCGTCCCGTTCCTGGCCAGTCATGTCTTAAACCTTATAAAAATCCCAACCAGAGGCCGGGATTTTTGTTTTTGTTAAAATAAAAAAAATGGGGCGCCCCTAATTAGCCCTCTCGGCTAGCCGCGCCCAAAAGTCCTGGTCCCACAAGAAAAAAAACTAACAAAAAAAAACCAAAAAAGCTAAAAAAAAAGCCACCGAGTTTTGGCCAAAAAATCAAGGCCGCCCCCCAAAAAAACCAAAAATCAGCCCAAAGCGCCTAATCCATCAAGGCCACGTGAAAATGAAAGGGGCCGTGAACGCCCAAGGACAAAACCCTTTCGATGTCCGAGGTGCGGCTGGGCCCGGAAATAAACGAAACGAAGTTGGCCGGTCTCTCCAAGGCCTTTTCCAAAACTCCCAAAGCCTCCCGACTGGTTTCAAACAAGTTTTTCTTGTCCAAAGCCACGACGTGGGTTTCGGCCAGCATACCGGCCAGGCGGCTATCTTCGCTCTCGTTTTCCAAAACGCAGGTGGCCGTCTCGGCGATGCCAAAGGCGGCCACGGAAAAGGCCACCTCAAAGCCGGCAAGCCGCTCCCTTAAGCCCCCTCGAATCAGGCCAAAACCAAGCTCCGAGGCTTTTTTCTCCAAATAGGCCAAGTCCTCTTGGCTTAAACCGGGGACGGCCATGAGTTTTTTTCTAGGCGAGGTCAAGTCATTGACTTGACCAGAAGCTTGCTCAGGGGCCCCGGCCGGGGCTTGCTTTTGGGCTTGACCAAGATCTTGATTTTGGGCCCCACCAAAATCTTGTTTTTGATCTTGATTTGGGCCTTGGGCAAACTCGGAGCTCTTGGTCGGCAAAAGGCTAGCCGGGGCGGCCTGGCTGGTCACCTTAAGGAGATAATCCAAGGCTCCCCTTAGGCCCTTGACCTCAACGGTGATGGTTGAGACGGCTTGGGCCTTTTTCATAAACTCACTGGTGGCCGACAAAGACGGCTGGCCTTCTACATTGGACATGTTTTCTCGCTTGATTTTTTATTTTTTTGGTAAATTCGTTCAAAGCTCCGATGGCCTAAAAAAAATATTCTTGGGCCAACTCACGGGGCTAAAAAACTATTCTGGGTTTGGCGCCGTCGGCCGGGCCGATTATGCCGTCTCGTTCCATTTCCTCGATGATCCTGGCCGCCCGGTTGTAACCAATGCGCAGGTGTCTTTGGACGCTGGAAATGGAAGCCTTGCCCTCTCGCCTGACGATTTCCACGGCTTCTCGGTATTTGTCATCCCTTTGGCCGCCGCCCTCGTCCTCGCCCCGCTCGGGCGGGACCAAGCTTTCCACGTAATCGGGGGGCCCCCACTGGCGGATGTAATCGGTCACCCTTTTCTTTTCTTCGTCGCTGACAAAGGCCCCGTGAAGTCTTATCAGTTTAGCCGTGCCCGGGGGCATGAAAAGCATGTCGCCCTTACCCAGGAGCTGTTCGGCCCCCATGCGATCCAAGATGGTTTTTGAATCAACCTTGGTGGTCACCTGAAAGGATAACCTGGTGGGTAGGTTAGCCTTAATCACCCCGGTTAAAACATCCACCGAAGGCCTTTGGGTGGCCAGAATCAAATGGATACCGGCCGCCCGGGCTTTGGCGGCCAGTCTGGTTATGGCCACCTCGACGTCTTTGGCGGCTTGGAGCATCAAATCGCTTAATTCGTCTATGATGATTACCAGGTAAGGCATGGGCGGAAGAAGCTCCTCGGGATTGGCACTTTCCTTGGCTTCTTTTTTGACCAAATCGTTAAAACCGGTGATATTTCTAACGCCCTTTTCGGCCATGAGTTTGTATCTCAGATCCATCTCGTGCACGGCCCATTTTAAGGCCAAATTAGCCTCGTCGGCGTCGGTCAAAACGGGGTGTAACAAATGGGGCAAATCTTGATAGGTAGCCATCTCCACGCATTTAGGATCGATTAAAAGAAATCTGACCTGATCGGGCCTGGCCTTGTAGAGAATGCTCATGATCATGCAGTCAAGGCCAACGGATTTTCCACTCCCGGTCGATCCGGCAATCAGCAGATGAGGCATGCGGCCCAGATCGGCCACCTGGGGGACCCCGGTAATGTCCACGCCCAAAACCAGCGACAGGGGCGATTTAAGGCTCTGGAAGGCCTGGCTTTCCATCACTTCCCGTAAAGTCACGGTGGCCCGATCCCTATTGGGCAGCTCAAAGCCCAGGGCGGCTTTGCCGGGTATGGGGGCCACCACCCGCACGGCCGCCACCCGCATGGCCATGGCCAAATCGTTGGCCAAGGCGACGATCTTGGAGATCTTTATGCCCGGGGCTGGTTGAAACTCATACATGGTAATGACCGGACCGCTGGAGACTTCCAAAACCCGGCCCTCCACGCCAAATTCCGAGAGCTTAGTTTCCAGTAATCTGGCGTTTTCCTTCAAAGTCTCATGGCTAAGGCCCGAAGAATAGTTTTCCGGGCCCTTGTCGTCTGGCGGATCCAGTAAATCGATCGGCGGTAACTCATAGGGCCCGCCCCTAACCGTTTTGGGGGCCTCGCTCTTAACCTTCTTGGCGGCCGGGCGCTTTTTTTCGACAATGAGGGGTTCCGGGGGCGCCTGGCTAACATGGGGTTCCAAATCTAAGGCATCATGGTCATCAAGGTCCAGGTCCAGACCAATGTCTCGAGGCCCTGAGTTTTTGCCGGAATTTTTAGCCCGCCTAGCCCCTTTCTTGGGCCCATCATCCTCGGTCAGGTTGAGCTTTAAGGCGCCCGGCTCTGACTTGGCCCCACGAGCTGACTCCAAACCAGACCAAGCCTGAGCCCCCTGGGCCGCCTGAGAGCCCTGGCCGCTTGAGGAAAAAATCGACAAAAAGCGCCCGATGGCCGAAAAAAACGAGCCCAGGGAAATACCGGTGGCCACCAAAAAACCAACGAAAAATACCAAGGGCAGAACCATGATCGAGCCCACCGAACCGATGGTGGCCAAAAGCCCCCTGACCAGAAAAGAACCCACCGCCCCGCCGCCGGAAACCGACTCGCCTGGCCAAAAAACCGTCAGCTTCGGTCCGGGCCAGATGATGGCAAATAAGGCCAAAACCGCGAAAACGGCCAGGGATAAGCCCAAGGCCATTTGAAAGGGGCTAACCCTGGGTGAGCGGCCTTTTATGAAGATGACCGATAAAATGAAAAAGATTGGGGCCGGCCAAAAGGAGGCCAAACCAAACCACTTAATCAAAACCGCCGAGAGATGGGCCCCAAAAAGCCCAATGTGATTATGAAACTCCTTGGCCGGTCCGGCCGACAAATCACCGGCCTGGTGGGAAAAAAGGGCCAAAACGATGATGACGGCCAGGATAAGGGCCCCCAAGGCCGGCACCTCCACCGGCACGGCCGGGGCTTGACGGGCCTTGTAACTCGCTGTTTTTTTCTTATTTTTCTGCCCGGCCATGAATCTCCAAAACCCGAGGGGCTAAAGCCCAGAAAAAAAACCGCCTATTTGTTTACCCCTATGAATGGCCCCTAAGTCCCATGAGCCAAAGGGCCCATAGGCCCTTAGCCCCATGGGACTTAGAGACTTGAGGACTTCAGGATTTTAAGATTTGGGCGATCCGGGGCAGGATCTCCAAAATGGCCGTGGCTTTTTCGGGAGCCAGGGTACCCAGTCCGCAAGCGCTGGTCAAAAAAGTTCTTTCAACCAAGAGCTCGGTCTTAAGGCCCTTATTGGCCAAAACTTGCCAGCCGTCTTTAACCATTTTGGCCAAATGCTCGGCTTTGATTTGGTCGCTAAAATCATTGGTCGGGACTATGCCAAAGGCCAAGGCCCCGCCCTCCTCCAAAAAAGCCCTAATTTCTCTGGGGTAGAGACAAACCGTGGGTAAAAACTCGTAGGCGTCAAAATTCAAGATGTCCAGTCCCACCCCGCTAAGAAGGCCCCAATCGGTATTGCCGCAGACGTGACAACCAATCAAAACCTCACCATGATCCTTGGCCGCCTTGACGGCCGAGCCAAGCGAGTCCACGACCATCTGGGGAGTTAGGGTCGAAAAGGCCGATCCGTATCCGGTCAAACCCGGTTCATCGATAAAAACAATGGCCGAACGGCCCAGTTGCCTGATTTTTTTTCCCAGCCAGGCGGCCTTGGCCCCGATGCCCAAAGAGATGGCTTCCAGAAGTTCCGGGCTATCGATCAGGGATTTTTGGCCATCGACCTTAACCGACTGGCCAAAGGTCAAGGGGCCGACCACCTGGGATTTTAAAAAACTTGGCCCAAAGCTCTGATCTGCCTTGGCTTTTTCCAAAAAGGCCTTAAAACCCAAAGCGGCTCTCTCCTCTAAAGCGAAATAATCCAAATCCCCGGCGTAAAATTTTTCGTAAAACTCGGTCAAGGCCTCTTCCCGGCCCGGCCCGATGACCGTTACCACCCGGTTTTCGTTAACCTCCAAGGCCGGCAGGCCCGACACGGCCCCCAAAATCATGTCCTCCCAAGGGCTAATGCGCACCATCTGCGGAGAAGTTGGTATATCCAAACACTTGGCCATCAAATCAAGGGGCAAGCCCGGCTCATCATAAGGCACCGAGCCAATGGCCATGGTGCTTAAGGCTAAGGGTAAGGAGGGCCGCGAAGACAAACTTGACATAAGTTAACCCACTATTATCTCAAATTAAAATTAATTTTCCCGTTTAAAAATACCTTTAACTAATGGCCATCTAAGACAATAGAGCCAGACAGGCCAAAAATTGCCAAGGCTCTGGTGTGGTAATCAAACAAAGAAATGAAAATATCGACTAAAACCGATTTAATGTTTAGCAATCGACTTTTCAGGGTCACCAGAAGAGATCCGCCTAATCGATATTAGCTCAAAATGGCGTGAATTTCCAGTATATTTTTGGAGCTGTGCTAAGAAAAATCCAATTGGATTTTGGTTGTGGGGAAAGAAGATCTTCTTATCCTTTGGGCCCAAAAGCAGCCAGGCGACCAAAACCTGTTTGGGCGCCTGGCTGACCATAGGCCAAATCAATGATTTCTAAAAAAACCCCTTTGGCCTGGCCCTTTGGTCCAGCCAAAGCTAGCCAAAATAATTTGCGCCCCCAAGATAGCCTTAACTGAGGCCCCGGCCCACTAATGGGCCCAACTCAGCCCCGGCCAAGCACGGCCATTACCGACCAGGGTGCCAAATTTTTAAACTTATTAAGTGAATTTGATTGGTCAATTTTAAAAATATGCGCGTTTAATTTTATCATATCAATATTTCATTTACTATTTATGAAAAAATATGGATTAATTTTACGAAAACTATTATTTAAAATATAACTATGCCTTTAATAATATTGTCGTAGTCTATATCGTTATATAATCAAAAATAACATCACTGATATTTAATCCTGCATCTATTAACAAAATAAAATAAAACTTATAAACTATTTGTTAGATAAAAATTTTATATATTAGTTTAAATAATCTTTTTAGATAATTGATCTGAATTTTTCCGTATATTACCACAATTTAAAGTAGGCTCGAAAATTTTCTGCCGCTAACCTCAAAGGGATAAAAAAAACCTGGCCTGGCCGCTCCCCGCCAAGCTAAGCCTAGTGAAAAAGGTCAATAAAAAACCAGAGTTGAGGGTAGAGACTTGTCGTTAGGTGGGTGAATTCAAAAGATTCAATAGACCGATCATCATAAGGTTAAATGAGTACTTAAAAAACACAAAAAACAATAGCCAATCCCCTAAGCAAAGGGCTGACAATCAATTTTCAAGCCAGCGGTCGCGGAAAAACTCGCTGACCTTAAGGTTCGGCCTTAGTTTGGTATGACAAACCCTGGAGGTTAGATACTGTTGAAAAATTTTTTAAACTCATCAAGTGATTTTGAATAGAAAGCTTTATCAAAAAGCTCATCTAATTTCTCTATATCAGTAATTTCTTTGCTTTTTAGGTCTAAATCTGGATCAATTTGACCAAATTTTTTCTTTAAAAGCAAAAGTATGTCATAAATTCTGGCGCCATATTCTATGGCGTTTATATACTCATCCAT
>JAITJP010000128.1 GCA_031278835.1 Deltaproteobacteria bacterium | reverse complement strand
CCAAATACGACGCCGAAGTCAAGGAAATGGACGCCAACATCGAAAGATCCAAGGCCAGCGCCGAGCGCTTAAGGGACCTAAACGAGTCCTTAACCGAGCTAATCCGCAAGAGCATCCAGACGGCCGAGGCCATGGCCGAAAGCGCCAACCAGGCCCGCAATAAAATCCTGGCTTGATAAGCTAAACCCTTAAAGCGGATCCTGGCTTGATAAGCTAAACCCTTAAAGCGGATTCTGGCTTGAGGGCTTAAAGAAAACTTGGAGATCCCTTTGACCAGCCTAATGGAAATGGCCCAAGCCGTGCGGGAAGCCGCCGGTTGGTCGCGCCAACCAAAAAGCGACCAGGACTGGGTGGAATTCGAGGTGGCCGATCTGCCGCCCTTTAAGTTGATTCAAAAGGGTCAGCGTTTGGCCGCTTTCCAGGCCGATCTCGGGGCCTGGCCCTTTGAGGAAAATGAGGCCGACCAGTTGGCCAGGCGTCTGGGCCGTTTGGCCTCGGGGGCCTTTAACTCCAGAAGGTCAATCATCTCGGTCACTTCTGGACGCCTGGGCCTTCACTTGCCCTTCGATCCCAGCCAACTGGAATTGGAAGAAGTCCCTAAAATTTGCGCTTCCTTTCTAAACGATCTAGAATGGTGGCTTAGAAATCGCGAAGTCAATTTGGTTTAAGCGATATTTATTAAATTTTTTCAATATCAAAGACCCATATGGGTCAAAACTTATTAAAGTTTTTAAAAAAAACTAGTATGGGTTAAAACTTAATAAATTTTTTATAAAAACAAATCCGTATAGGTTAAAACTTAAATAAGTTTAAATATTAAAGGCTCTTATTTGAGCCAAAACAGGAGAATGGAATATGTCCGTGGAATTTGGTAGCGCTGGTAATTGGATACAAAACGCTCTGCCCGAGCTCAAGCAAAGGGGCACCGCCTTTGAAGAGCGCATGCAGGCCATGACGGCCGACCCCACCAAAGGCGTTTCCCAAGAGGACCTCTTGTTAATGCAATACGAGATGGGCCAATATAGCGCTCTATTGGAGCTGACTTCCAACATCGTCAAGAGTTTGTCCGATACCCTTAAGTCCATGGCCCAAAGGGCCTCCTAAGTATCGGGCCAGGCTTTATGTCTAAAATCGTTTTTGACGTCGAGGCCTTGGGCGAAAACGCCCAAAGGCTCTTAAGCTGGTCTTCGGGCCTGGGGCTGGAAATCGTTCCGGTTCTTAAGGCCGTAAGGGAATTTTCCCCGGCCGTGGAAACCCTTATCGATAAAGGCTTTTCTTCATTTGGCTTGCCAAAACACGAAAAGCATTTGGAGGCTTTGCTGGCCCGAGAGTCCAAAATTCTTATCCAGCTAACGGCCCCCTCGTGCGTCTCGGAAACGGTTCAAAATTTCGGGCGGAGTTTACAATCTTCGCCCGAGGTTTTAAAGCTCTTGGATAGGGCGGCCGGGGCCCTGGGCTTAAGCCATGAAGTCATTTTGATGGTTAATTTGGGCGACAACCGCGAGGGCTTGGAACTAAGAGAGCTCTCGGAAGTCTTGGATTTGGCCTTGTCTTTGCCCAATTTGATTTTTCGAGGTTTTGGCTCAATACTGGCTTGTTTGGGTGACCGGCTGCCCGAGCCCAGTCTCTTTGACCAGCTTCGAAGTTTGGTGGATTTGGCCGCGGCCCGGGGAGTGGCCCAGCCGGTTATTAGTCTGGGCGGTTCGGTCATGTTGGCCTTCGTAAACGCCTATGGTCCGGGCCCGATTACCCAGTTGCGAATGGGCGATCCCTTGCTTTTTGGCTATGACCTTTACCGGCAAAGCCAATTGCCGGCCGGACCCTGGCGCCGCGACGTCTGCCGGCTTGAGGCCGAGGTGGTGGAAGTTAGCTTACGGCCTCGGGCCAACAACGGTTCTCTGGTGCCAAGGGCCCTAATGGACATGGGCCGTTTTCAGGCCGGCAAGGTCTACCCCTGCGATCCTAAAATCACCAGCCTGGAGGGCCTGGAATGCCTCTGGCCGGGCGCGGTCATCGTCGGCTCCACGGCCGGCTACACTGTCTTGGATCTGAGCCATTGCCAAATTAAGCCCAAGGTTGGCGATTTTGTTTCCTTCAGGCCCGGCTATTGGCCCATGGCCACGGCCTTTAGAAGCCGCGACGTCAAGGTGGAACTGGAAACCCCGGCCAGCCGAGACCAGCGCCAACCCTATGATTTTGAGCGCCACTCAAAATCCCAGGCTTGGCGCCGCTTGAACTCCCTATGAGCCCAAGCCGCCTCCAGCCCCGGCTAAGCCTAATTTCGTTGGGCCCAATTTCGTTGGGCCCAGCCCTATGGGCGGCCGCTCTTGGCCTGGGCCTTTTTTTGGCCCTGGCTTCTCCCCTTTGGGCCGACCAGGCCCCGCCCGAGAGCCCGGAAAAAAAGTTTAGCGTGGCTTACCTGGAAGGCGGGCCTTACGCCGATTATCACATGACCCTTTTGGGTTTAATTAACGGCCTGGAGGGGCTGGGTTTGATTGAGGCCACCGCTCCGCCCAATGCGGTCAAGAATGATTCCAGAAAACTTTGGAACTGGCTTTCCGAAAACGCCACCAGTGAGCGGCTGGTCTTTAAGCCGGAACATTTCTATTCAGCCGACTGGGAAGAATCAAAATACCCACAAATAAAAAAACAAATTCTCGCCCAGGTGGACCAAGGAGAAATTGATCTTATTTTGGCCTTCGGCACCGTGGCCGGAAAACTCATGATTACCGATGAGCACCAGACCCCGGTCATGTCCATCACGGCCACCGATCCCGTGGCGGCCGGGCTCTCTGAAACGGTTGAATATTCAGGCAAAGATCACGTGCACGTCCAGGTTTTGGCTGGCCAGATCGAAAGACAACTGACCATGTTTCACACGGTCTTTGGTTTTAAGACCCTGGGGGTGCCCTACGACGTCACCAGCGCTGGGCAATCTTCCATGGGCGTCCCGACCATTGAAAGGGTGGCCAAGGAGCTGGGTTTTGAGCTGGTCACTTGTGAAACCGAACTCGAGATTAGCGATACCGAGGCCGCCTTTAGAAATTTAGTCTCTTGCTTGGAAAGGCTTAGCCAAAATAGCCAGGCCATTTACCTGACCGTTTCCAACGGCATGATGGAAAGTCGCATGCCTGAGATCCTGGCCCCGATTGTGGCCGGCCGCCTGCCCTCTTTTTCCCAAAGCGGTCCGGGCGAAACCAAACTGGGCGTCCTAATGAGCTTGGCCGCCGACGATTTTATGAGTTCCGGTCAATTCGTGGCCGAGACCTTAAACGAGATTCTCTCTGGCCGCTTGCCCGGCCAAATCAATCAGGCTTACGTGGCCCCTTTAACCATGGCCCTAAACATTAAAATGGCCATGACCATTGGTTGGAATCCGCCTTTCAATGTTTTGGCCTCGGTGGATGAGCTCTACACCACCATGGCCACTCCCCAAACCAGCGCCTCGAATCCTTAAGGACTTTGAATGATTTTGAAGGACCTGGTCGGGATGGCCGAGGCCAGCTTGGATAAATCCCATGGCCATAGATCCTTCCATAAAAACCGCCGCCTTCCAGCCGCCCGCCTCCGGACCGAGCCCAACCACCGGACAGCAGCCCTCCGGTCAGGGCCACTCCCTGGAAGGGCCGCCCTTGGCCCCCCCTGACCAGGAAAGTCAGGACCTTTTTAAGCGCCTCACCCAAAACCCCGACTCCCGAGGCCCCAGCCCCTCGGCTGGTCCAGCTCCCGGGCCTGGCCCAGCCCCGGGCCCAGCCTCTGGCTTAGCCCCTGGTCCAGCCCAAAGCTTCAGCTCGGGCCCCTGGGAGGCTGGCCCAGGCCCCTTTGAGGCCAAGGCTGGCCCGATAAGCCCTCGGGATCAGCTAGAGGCTCAAACGGCCCCTCGGGATCATTTCGAAGACCAATCAAGCCGGCCTCGGGGCCAGTTTGATAGCCAAACGGTCCGGCCATCAGATCAACCGGATGGTTCAACGGCCCCTCGGGGCCAGTTTGGTGACCCAACGGCCCGGCCAGTTCAGCTAGATGGCCAAAAAGCCCTAAGCGGGTCAGCCGAGGCGCCCATCAGCCCTAGGTCGCCCTTGGAGCCCCAAACCGGCCCAAGCGCTCCGGCCTATGGTCCAACCGAGACCCTGGGGCCAAACCATTCCTTGCCCAAGGCCTCCGGCCCCCAAACGGCCCAGGAGGCCGAGGCTTTTAGGGCCCCCGGCCAGAACCGGGGCGAAAAAGACGAGCCCGTGGTCACCGAGAGCCTTTCTTCGCTGATAAGCGCCGCCCTGGACGGTCATAAGGAAAAAAGCCAGGCCCCCACAGAGGTCAGCGGGCCCACGACGCCAATGGACACGGCCGAGGTCCAGGATTTGGCCGAAAAACTGGTGTCCCGGGTCCTGGTGGCCGATACCACCAGTCAAGGGCAAAGCGTTCGGCTCATAGTCGATCCGGCCATCTTGCCGGTCACGGAAATACATCTGGACAGGGGCCTGGACGGGTTTTTGAACGTGACCCTGGTTTCCAATGATGCCAACTCCTTGCAAACCCTGATCCAGGCCAGAAGCGATTTGGAACAGGCCCTGTCCCGCTCCGAAGGGGCGGCCTTCCGACTGAGCCTGGCCGATGAGCAAAGCCATGAGGAGGCCCAAGGCGATTCTTCCAAGCGCCGTTCGGCTGGTTTAGATTTGGCCGATTCCCAGGAGTGATGGGCTTTTTTTTCGCTCCGGGTTGTATTTTTTTTAGCTTTTTTTTGATTGATTAAGTTTTTAAGTTTTTTTGCCGCCCAAATTATTTTTCCCAATTACCGAGGCCGCTAGTGACGTCCCCAATCAACGAAATGGCCATTTCCAAGCCTCCCAAGTGGTCGGCCCTTCCTTGGAGCGCCGCTGAGCTCGATTTAAACGAAGTTCTTTCCACCCTGGCCGCCCGAAAAAGCTTTGAGGCCCACGGCCTAAAGGGCCAAATAAGCTTTAGGCCCTTTGAAAGCGAGCCCCTGGAAAAACCCCTGGCCCGGCTGGGCTTAGCTTGCGGCTCAAGGCTGGCTTTGATTGGGCTGCCCGATTGGTCCTTGGTCGGTCTTCACCCTTTGGCTCAGGCTTTGGACCCGGACAGACTGCCTTTGGGCTTAAAACTGGCTTTGATTGAATCTCTGCTTGAACCGCTTTTGGCCGATCTGGCCAAGGCTCTGGGCGAAAGGGTCTTTTTGGACCAGCCGCCCGTCTTGGATTGGCCGACTACCGGCCGTTTCCCTCGCTTTGCCCTGGAGTTCTCGGCCAAGGGCTTAAGCCAGGAGGCTAATCAGGAGCTGGCCAATAATTTGCCTTTTGCCCAAAGCCTGACTTTGGTTTTGCCCACGGCGGCCGATGGCCGTTTTTTGTTGGCCCGGCTCTCGGAAATGGAGCCGCCCAAGTCGTTTGACTTAAAGTTTTTATGTCTGCCAATGAGGATGGTCGTCGGCGGTCTGGTCCTTTCGGTTAATGACCTTAAGGGCCTGGCTCCGGGCGATTTACTGATCGCCGACCAGCCGCCCATCCTGGCCGGTAAGGGGTTTTTGGAGTACCCAGGTTTACCCTCTGGGAGCTTGGACCTCTCGCCCGGCCAAGCGTTGGTAACTTCACCCCTAAACATAAAGGAGAGGCTTGTGGAGGACCCCAAGGCGGCTAGCCCCAAGACCAATACGCCAGCCCCGGCCGAGCCCTTGGCCTTGCCTGGGGAGCTGGAATTGCCCTTGCGCTTTGAAATAGGGCGCCGCATGATGAGCTTAAGGGAACTTGAGAGCCTGGCCCCGGGCCAGGTCATCCCGGTTTTTAATGATCCCAGCCAAAGCGTCACGGTCACTTGCCATGGTCAGGCCCTGGCCCAGGGGGCCTTGGTTGACCTGGGCGACGGACGTTTGGGCGTTCAACTGACCGTGGTGGGCCAAGCCGACCTAAAGGGAGCGGAGCCTTTGGCGGGTAATTCCGCTAATTTAGCCAATTCCGCGAATTTGGCGAATTCCATGAATTCCACGAATTCCGCGCCCCAGAGCGGAGATCCTGATTTTGCCTGACCTGAACCCGATCTATTTTTTCGGCATCATGGTGGCATTGGGACTTCTCCCATTTTTCCTAATGATGGTCACGTCTTACGTCAAAATAGTCGTGGTGACCACCTTAATGCGTAACGCCCTGGGCGTTCAACAAGTGCCCCCGGGCATGGTCATGAACGGTTTGGCCATCATTCTAAGCCTTTTCATCATGGCCCCGGTCGGCCAGCAGACCTGGAACCTGGTCAAGGAAATCAACCTGGGGCCCTCCCCGAGCCTGACCGATCTGACCAACATCGTGGAAACGGCCTCGCCGCCGCTGATGAACTTTCTCATCCGAAACAGCGATCCCCGGGTTAATGAAAGTTTTAAGGAAGTGGCCAACCGCATCTGGCCCCAGGACATGAGTTCCAAGCTCGAGGTGGCCTCGCCCTTGATCGTCATCCCCTCTTTCGTGGTGACCGAACTAACCGAGGCCTTTAAGGTCGGCTTTATTTTATATTTGCCGTTTATAGTCATTGACTTAATCGTCTCCAATATTCTACTGGCCATGGGCATGATGATGGTCTCGCCCATGACCATTTCGCTCCCTTTCAAACTTCTTTTGTTTGTCACCCTGGAGGGTTGGCTAAAAATTTGCAGGGGACTTTTGTTTAGTTACTCATAAACCCATGAACCAAGGGCTTTTTTTCGGCCCAGGCTTTTAAGCTTAGGCCTTAAAACATGACCGTCTCATTAAGTTTTTTTCTGGATTTATTATGAAATTGGATATTATCGACGAGGGCGCCCGGGTAATCGTGAACGTATCGGGACGTTTGGAAGCCATCACCGTGGCCGCTTTTGATGAAATCGCTCAGAGCCTGCCCGGGGTCAAGCCGCCCAGAAGTATTCTCTTGGACTTATCGCGGCTGGATTTTATCAGCTCGGCCGGTCTTAGAAGCCTTTTGACCTTGGGTAAGGCCTGCCGGGTCTCCGGGGATCGCTTGGCCTTTTGTTCCCTAAACGCGATGGTGGCCGACGTTTTTAACATTTCAGGTTTTAAACAAATTTTTAAAATTTACCCGGACCGAAATGAAGCCTTCGCCGCCTGGGAGAAGGAAGCCTTGTGAGCTTTAAGCTCATCGCCTCCCGAGAAAGGGCCCGCCCATGCGCTTTAAGCTCAATTTCCACCAAAAAGAAATCATCTCGGCCAGTGAGGAGGAAACTTCATGAGGTCTATGGTTTTCACGGCCAGATTAGACAAAATTGAAGAGGTCCGGACCTTTTTGGTCGATGGCTTACCCAATGAGTACGTTAGCTTGACCCCCAGCGTTGATCTGATTATCGAAGAATTTCTGGTCAACGTAGTCAATCACGCTTACAAAGGTCAGCCCGGCCCCTTGGAAGTAAGCCTCCGCCAGGTGGACTTTGATGATTGGCCGCACCTGGCCGTCAAGATCATGGATTGGGGTCCGCCCTTTAACCCCTTCGAGGAGGCCCCTCAGCCCGACTTGACCTTAAGCCTCGAAGAAAAATCCATTGGCGGCTTGGGTATTCACCTGGTCCGCCACATGATCGCCCACAACAGTTACTCCCGAGAGCGCGGGGCCAACACGGTTGAGGTCTGGATCAAGCGCCCCTAGCCCCTGGCCCCCCTCAACGGTGTTGGCCCCCCTAAAAAAAAACTCAACCAGTTTTTTTATTTCTCCCATCAGGCCCGCTGCCTTTTCAAGACTTGCCGTTAAACGGCCCTATTGACCCCTGGAAGCCCTCCGGACCCTTAGCCACATATTTTACCCGGATCCGGCCTCGGCGGGGCTGGGAGGGCCCTTTTTGGGCCTTTACGGGGCTGTTTTTGGAGGGGGAGAGACCTCGGAATTTTTAGACCGCCTAGGGCCGGACGTTTTTTGAAAAAAAATTAAGTAAAAACTTATAAAAAAATAGACCGAGAGCCCTGGCCTTTGATCCCCCGGTTTTTAGCCTAATTTTTTGCTCAAAATGGGCCATTTTCAAGATTTGCCGATAAACGGCCCTATTGGCCCCTGGAAGCCCTCCAGACCCTTAGCCAGGGTTTTTACCCGGATCCGGCCTCGGCGGGGCTGGGAGGGGCCATTTTGGGCGTTTACGGGCCTGTTTTTGCGGGGGGGAGAGGTCGAAATTTTTAGTCCGCCTAGGGCCGGATTTTTTTGAAAAAAAAATTAAGTAAAAACTTAAAAAAAAATTTGACCGAGAGCCCTGGCCTTTGATCCCCCGGTTTTTGGCTTAATTTTTTG
>JAITJP010000062.1 GCA_031278835.1 Deltaproteobacteria bacterium | reverse complement strand
CTAACCCTCTATTTGCCCAAAGCCCCACCCGGCCGCGAATCTGGCTTAGAAGGGCCTAATAATAGCCAAAATTCAAAGCGATTTTTTTTTTCGCGGCCAAAATCCAGCCAGCGGTTAGTGGGGGCTGGAGCCCCAGCCTCCCCATTAACCAAAAATGCCAGACCAAGGCCCCCTGGCCAATAGGCCGATAAAGGCCCTTAATAGCCCCGTGGCGGGCTTTTTGGGGCAAAATCTGATTTACACTCCAGGGCCGGCCCCTGGGGCGGCTCTAAAGGGCTCCTGGGCAGTTCTGGGGCTCCAAAAGGGCGGGCTAAACCCTGGGCTGGTGAAGACTCAATCATTAAGCCGTAAGGCCTAAGAATTTTTGGCCTGGGATGGAGCGGCTTATGGTAACGGGTTTCATGTAGTGGTTTTAATTGAATAAAAAGTACCTCGAAATGGTTTTAATCATTAGTATAGGGGGTTTAAAGGTGCTAAAATTTTTAGTGGCTAGCTTTTTATTGTTATTTATTTTTAAAAATGAGTTGCTTTACGCTCAAGGTAATTCCAATCCATCTTTTGACTGTTCAAAAGCTAGTATATTTGCGGAAAAATTAGTTTGTTCTAATAGTGAGTTGGGACGTTTGGATAGGCAGTTGGCTCAATTATATAAAAAACACTATGATAGAGAGCCAAATAAGGCTAAAGCTAGACAACGGCAATTGACATTTTTAAAAAATAGAAATTTTATGGCTCAAGAAGTCTCAAGATCAGATAAGAAATTTCAAGTAGAGTTCATAGCTAATGTTTATCAGCGAAGAATTAATTATCTTCAAAGAGTCTTAAATCCACCGTCAAATTATATGCGCGGCTGGCTGAATCTCGATACAGGGCAAAGAGATCCTTGTCACGGCCAATATGATAGATGCGATGTAAGAAAGTATGGTTTTAAGGGCGTATGGGGTAATGATAGGATTCTTTGGTATCCTGATTTATGGATTAAACTTGATGAAGGCGATCCCGATCCTTGTTTTGGTATTTATAGCTATGATTTTTGCTCATTCACTGGCAATATTATGGATGGTAACTATATTGTCTTAAAGCCGCCAAGGTTTTAAGGCCAGGAGCCCGTGGGGCTATGGGGTAATAGGTCCTGGGCCCGACCGGTCAGGTTGGGGCCATTATTGCCCCCTGGGACTATTTTGTAGTATACTGCCGGAAATGGTGATAACAGGCTTTGGGCCTAGCTTAGCTTGGTTTTGTTATTATTGAGCTTCACTTTTTTAAGTTTTTACCTTAAAAATTAAAAATGGTTGGGCATGGCTCAGTTTAGAGCTAAGAATTTTTGGTTTTTTTTGGTTTTTTTTGTTTGTTGGTCATATGTTTAGAGCAAACCTAAGGGCGTTTTTTCTCTGGGGTTTGGAAGGCGGGAAAGAAAATGGCCTTAAGAATTTTAATTTCCGATAAGATTGAAGCCGTTTGCCCGGAGAGTTTTAAACGAGCTGGCTTTGAAGTTGATGAAAAAAGCGGCCTTAGCCCTGAGGCCTTGGGAGAGATTATTGGCCAGTACCATGGTTTGGTGGTTAGAAGCGCCACCAAAGTCAGCGCGGCCATTTTGGAAAAAGGGGCGGCTGGGAATTTAAAAATCGTGGGCCGGGCCGGGGCCGGGCTGGACAATATCGATGGCCAGGCCGCTGAGCGCTTTAAGGTCAAGGTGGTTAACACGCCCGGACTTAACGCCAACGCCGTGGCCGAATTGACCATAGCCCTGTCCATCATCTTGGCCAGAAAGCTTTGGCCGGCCATGGAATCGATTAAGGCCGGGCGCTGGGAGAAGAAAAATCTCGGCGGCTACGAGGTCATGGGCAAAACCATGGGGCTTTTGGGATTAGGGGCCGTGGGTAAACTGGTGGCCGCCAAGGCCCTTGGCTTGGGGCTTAAGGTCTTGGCCCATGATCCCCTGATTGGCAGCCAGGAGATTGAAGCGGTCGGGGCTAAGGCGGTTGGCTTTGAAGAACTTTTTCAGCTCTCCGATTACCTGTCTTTGCATCTGCCCAAGACCAAGGAAACGGCTAATATCGTTGACGGAAAGGTTTTGGCCCTAATGAAGCCCTCGGCCTATTTGATTAACTGCGCCCGGGGCGGACTCATTGACCAGGGGGCCTTGTTTGAGGCTTTGAAGGAAAACCGTTTGGCCGGGGCGGCCACCGACGTCTTTGATAAAGAACCGCCCGATCCCATGCCCCTGATGGGTTTACCGAATTTCGTGGCCATCCCGCACTTGGGGGCCTCGACCGAGGAGGCCCAGTTGGCCGTGGCCGAAAAAGTGGCCCTTTTGATGATCGACTATCTAAGCGGCTCGGCCGGGGGCCTCTGAAGAGTGACCCAGCTCTGGGCCATCTTTTTTCTAATGGCCGCCCTAGCCGGCCCCGGGCAGCCTGGGCCGCCTAGGCCTATCTTTGACTCAGCTCCCAGCCCCAATCCCCTCATCTCCAGCGATTCTTCCGGGCTTCTGGCCCCAAAATTCCCTAGTTTATATGGCCAACGCTCCGAGGTCTATGATCGGGCCGTGTCTTTCATACGCCAAGAGCGCTTTGCCGAAGCCTTGGCCTTAATTAAGAAACAGCCCAAGGACATCCGCCAGTGGCCGGGCCTTTGGGTCCTTGAGGCCGGTCTGATCTCCGCTGCCGAGCCCAACCGGGCCTTGGATATTTACTATCAAATCATTAATCAAAAAGTTCGAGATCGCCACTGGGCCCGGGCCATGGCCGGCTATCGGCTAATCTTGGAGCGTTTGTCGGCCGCCGGCGATTATGGGGCCCGGGCCAAGCTGGTTAGGATCTTGGGCCTGCAGTGGCGAAATCAAGAAGCCCGGGCCATCTTGGAAGCCACCTTAAAGGAAAGTGATCTGCCCGAGGAAATTAAAAGCGAGTTTCAGAGCTTCGGGGCCGTTTTGGCCATAAGGGTGGGCGACTTTGAGAGCGCCGCTGAGTTTTTGGGATCTCGCAAAGACCTGGCCTCGCTTAGGTGGTTATCCACCTTACGGCTTAGGGAAGGAAAGTTTTCCGAGGCGGCCGAAGCCAGGCTGGCCGTGGCCGGGCTTTTAAAAGGCGGCCCCAGGCAAAGGGAACTGGCCCGGGCCTTTGACATCATGGTCAAGGGCGGACTGAGCCTAATGGCCGAAGAACTGCTGGAAAAAAATCCCCGCCTAAAAACCAGCCTGCCTGACTGGAACTATCGCCTGGGCTTGGTTAACTTAATCGACCAGCAACCCGAAAAAGCCCTGGCCTACTTCAAAGCCGAACGGCAGCGCAAGGGGGCCAACCTTAAGGCCGTCCAATACTGGCAAGCCCGGGCCCTGGAAAACCTGGACCAGGGCCCAGAAGCCCTAAACCTTTACCGCGAGTGCGCCGCCGGGCCCCTGGGTTACTTTCGACTTCTGGCCGAAGGCCGCCTGGCCGCTTTAAGTAATCTGCCCACCAAGATAGCCTTGGCCGAACCCATGGCCCAGCTTCTTTCCGATGGTTTAGAGGATCGAGACAGCCTGGGTTTTTTTCTCTGGCTCTCGGAGCGGCTGCCTTATCCTTGGCCCAATTTGGCCCAAATCAGCCCCCTGACCCAGGCCGGCTCGGGCGATCTGGAGAGATCCAGATTCGCTGTTCGGCATTACCTCAGCCAAGGGGCCTTCCCAGCGGCCTACCAGGAGCTGCGGGCGGCCGGGGAGACCATTATCCCCAATAAAACCGCCCAGGGCGACCCTTTGGCCTCGGCTTACATAGTTTTGGCCGCCTATGCCGGTGATTACCGTCTGGCCGTGGGCCTAATCAATCGCCTGAAAGCCCCGACCGGTTTTAAGGGCTCTCGTTGGAATCACCCCCTGGTCTACGGGCGGCCGGTTCTTAGGGCTTATCGGGAGCTGGGCCTAAGCCCCCAGCTGGTTTTGTCGGTCATTCGCACCGAAAGCGCCTTCCAAGCCGAGGTGGTCTCCTCCTCAAACGCCCGAGGCTTAATGCAACTATTGCCCTCAACGGCCCAAAAAGTGGCCGCCCTCCAAGGCGAGGCGGCTTTTAGGGAAGACGATCTCTTTGACCCCCAACTAAACATCCGCTACGGAACGGCTTATCTAAGCGCCTTAGTTAAGGCCTTTGGTTGTCAGACCCTGGCCCTGGCCGCTTACAATGGCGGGCCCTTTAATATCGAAGGTTACCTCAAAGCCCTACCCCAAAGATCCCTGGATTTGTTTATCGAAACCCTGCCTTTTTCCGAGAGCAGTGAATACGTCAAGCGGGTGACCGAGGCCGTGGCCACTTACGAGTCGGCTTATTTGGGCAAATACTCCCTAGACGATTTCACCTTACCGGTCGGCCCCTTAAAGGGCCAGCCCCCGGATTTTTAAAAGCCCGGAGCTTGGCCCCTTATGAAAAAAAGAAAAAAAAATCGTGGATTTTTTTTGGGGCGGGAAAATTATTGGCCAAGGCCCTGATTTCTATCCATTTTTTCGGCCAAAATTTTTTTCAAAAGGGTGGCTTTAGGACATTTAGGTTATGGAAACTAGCGAAAAAACGACCAAAATAATCATTCCTTGGATTAAATAATCAATTACAATTGATAAAAATTAGTAATTATCCTTAGTTATTTAATGGAAAGTCGAATTGAGCCAAATAAATTTCCTTTTTGGCGAGCGCTTGGAAATCTAGGCACTTATAATCCCCGAAAAATGAGGAAGTTTTTTTGGGCTCAAAAAAAAGAGCCAAAATATCTTGAAATTTTAGTCGTTTCCGGGTATATTAAATTCGGTAATCATCCATACCCTCCCAGGGTTGCCCGGAGAGATATTTGAATTAAGTTTCAAATATAAGCTCTCTGAGGGCTCGGTTTGAAGAGCTCAAGCCTTAGTTTGACTGGACTCAAATTTAATTTTGGGATAGGGCGTGGGGCCGGCGGTTAAGGGTCTTTGACCGTTAAGCCAGGCCTGATTTCAGGAGGATGAATAAATGCATAAGTCTAAATTAGTTAGCACTTTAGCCGAGGAGCTAAAGATTTCCAATCAGGAATCGGCCATGGTGGTTAAGGCTTTTTTCGACACCATCACCGATGGCTTGGTTGATGGGGAAAGAACCGAGATTAGGGGCCTGGGTTCCTTTAGAATCAAGGAATATCCCGGCTACTCGGGCCGCAATCCCAAGACTGGCGTGGCCATCAAAGTGCCCCCCAAGAGGCTGCCCTTTTTTAGGGTGGGCCGGGAACTTAAGGCGGTCGTGGCCAGCGACAGAAAGCCGCCAAAAAAGTAAGATTAAGCTCCCAAAGCCATCAAATCAGGATCGTTTTGGGGGCTTAATATAGATAAATAAGAATAAAAGACCCGCCTTGGCTTTTGAAGGGCCGAAGCGGGTCTTGTCTTTCTAAAGTAGGGTACTTACGTGCGCTCGTTAACCTCAAAGGCCAGAAAAAAATCTAGGCTTCCCTTTGGTGTCATCCAAAGGGAAAAGTTTAAGAACAGGCCAGACATGGCTCAAAAGAGAGCCTAAGGCTAACTTGAAGAGTTATTTGGGCTTGGATCAATAGACCAAAGCCCAAATAAACCAGAACCTATTCGTCTACGGAGTTATCGTCATCTTCCGTAACCCGATTGGGTTCCAAGTCAGCGTAGTCAATGTTGGTTTTACGCCTAAGGTTCTCAGAGGCCTTAAAACTAACGACTCTTCTGGCCTTCAATTTGATTTCTTCCATGGTGTGGGGATTTCTGCCCAAGCGGGCGTTTTTGTGGAGGACTTTAAACTTGCCAAAACCCGAGATTAGGATGTCTTCTCCGCCGCTAAGGGTTTTGAACATGATAGATAAAAGCTTTTGCATGGCTTTTTTGGAATCCGATCGGCTCCAACCAGTCTGGGAGCCAATGTTTTTGATGATGGTTTCTTTGGTGACGGTCATCATTCCCTACTTTCGAATGAGAGACTAAAATACGACTCATAAGCCGAGCTTATGAGCGCCGCCCCTGGCTCTGGGCTATGAAGCTGGTCCATAGGCCTGGTCCATTGGCCTGGTGTCCCGGGGCGGGGCCTTTAGGGGCCTTAAAAAAAACTAGAAAAAACGGGGCCGGTCAAGCCTAGCCCCAGCTCGGGCCCGACCAGTCCTTATGGTCATAAAGGCTGGGGGCCGACGGGCTTTCATAAAGGCCAACTTGGCAATCTCGCCACTAACTTATGGACGTTAATTTATCGGAGACGACCAAATTCATTATCAAAAATCGATCAGGATCAAGGGATTCTGAAATTTTTTGATATGTTAACACTTACAACCGTTCAACTCAAGAGAATTTTTAGCAAAATTTCAGAAATCTTCTTTGGCGATTTTAATTTCCTAATTTTTCGGTATTTTTTGGCTTTTGTCCCCATTTTGACCACTCAAAAGGGTTTTCCAAGTATGCATAATTAGGTAGTTTAAATGTGGAAAAAGTTTCTATTGGAATTTTTAAGGAATTATTGGATTATTTTAGTACCTAAAAGTGAAAAGGCTTTTTATTCAGAATGGACTTTTTCGTTTGTTTTTCAGGAAGTTATGGAATTTTCAATTCCTAATCACAACTTGGGTCAGGGCAAAAATTTTTTTAAAAGTTTTGCGTTTTAATTGTAAGCTATGGAATTTTATAAAAATTACCATTTTCGCGCTATTGCAATAAAAAAGCACGATCCTCCGATCGGCCTAAATATTCCTGCCAATGGTCCGAGAGCTTAAAATTAAGTTAAATTGTAAAAATTTTTATTTTCAAATATTATGGATTATAATTAATAAATTTACTCAAAATTAATTTATAACTAAGTTACAATATGGATATAATTTTTGCAAAGTTTTTTTATTAAATTTTTTAGCTAGTTAAGATCAAAAATCCTAAGACTAATAAACAAAAATGGGTCTGGTGGGCCCTAAAAAATGGTTTAATAATTACGGCCCTTAGTACTGGTTTTAAGTTTTCGCCGGACATTCTTTTATTGATTTTTAGAATTTATTATATTAAAAGAATGACAAATAAAAAGGGCCAGGATTTTAAAAATTAGGGGCCATAAAATCACGGTAAATCACTAGCCTAGCCAGGCTATCATGAGGCTAATTTATTTTTCCTTAAAATAATGGCTCGATCGTGAAAATTGTCAAAAAAACGGGCCGGCCGGGCCCCGATTCACTAAAAATTGCCTAATCTTACCAAAAAAAAGGCCGCCATCCCGGAGCCTTATTAAATTTTCAAGAAAAACGGGCTGGCCCAAGGGCCAAAAACGACTTGGCCTGGGCCAAGTCGTTTTCAGGGTTTTCAGGTTTTTTGGTAATTAGCGCGAGGAGTTGGCGGCTTTGGATTGGGTCAGGCGGATCATGTCGGCCACTTCGTAAGCGGCGTTGGCTTGGCTGACTTTCTTTTGCTCCTTAAGAATGTCGCCTAGGACCTTGTGGCTGGTAAAGCTCTTGGGGGCTAGGCGGGTGGCCAGTTGGGCCTCGGCCAGGGCGGCCATATGATTGCCCAGTCTTTGGTAACACATGGCCATCCACATATGGGGTTCGGCCATGTCGTGTTTGACCGAGATGAGCCTTTTGAGCAAAGTCACGGCTTCTTTGTAACGGTATTCGTTGTATAGAATTTTTACCTTGGTGATGATCAGCTCACCATGGTAGGGCCATTTGGACAAGCCCCGGTTGAGCCATTCCATGGCCTCGGCCTGCTGGTGAAGGCCAAACAGGTATTTCATGAAAATGACCGTTTCGTTGTGATCGGGGTTTTCCTTAAGGCCGATGGCCAAGGTGTCGGCCAGGGCCTTGAGGTTTTGGGCCTCGTCAAATTGTCCCATTTCCTGGAGCAAACTGGCCATCAGGTAACGGGGCCTGGGCAGACGAGGGTGCTTGTTGGCCATGTCTTTGTAGATTTCCAGGGCCTCCTCGTGGTGGCGGTTTTTGCGATAAAAATCGGCCAGCTTGTATTTCAGTTCCTCGTTATCGGGCTCCATGGCCACGACTTCCAGAAAATAGCGCAGGGCTTCGGGATACTGACCCATTTTTTGGTAAAGGTTAAAAAGACGCCAACGGATGCCGCTGTTTTCGGGCGACAAGGTGGCCGCTTGGGCCAGGTGTTGAAGACCCTCGTCCAGGCGGTTTTCCTTGATGCAAAGCTCGCCAAAGGACATCAGG
>JAITJP010000031.1 GCA_031278835.1 Deltaproteobacteria bacterium | reverse complement strand
CCCCCCGCGGTCCGGGGTCCATTGGCTGCTCCTCCGATCCTAGCCGGGTTTTTCCAGGCAAACGCATGGCCGGTCACCACGGCTGCGCCAAAGTCACCGTTAAAAACCTGGTGGTCGTGGACGTCAGGCCCGAATACGGGATCATCTTGGTCAAAGGGGCCGTGCCCGGTCCCAACGGCGGCCACGTTTTTTTGAAAAAGAGCCCGGTTTTAGCCTCCTAAGGGCGGCGGCCGCCCTTAGGCTGGCCCTTGATTAGGGCCCCATGCGCTCACTGGACTTAAATTTTAGCCATTGGTAACCGCCCTTCAGGGAAGGGAGTCATAGATGCCTTTAGTAGACGTAGTCAATTTAGAAAACGAAAAGGTCGGTCAGGTGGAACTTTCCGGCGACATCTTCGAGGTGGAGATTAGGCCCCACCTGGTCCACGAAGTGGTCGTGGCCCAGTTAAACTCCAAGCGGGCCGGAACGGCCTGCACCAAGACCCGGGCCGAGATGGCTTACTCAAACAAAAAGCCCTATCGGCAAAAAAAGACCGGTCGGGCCCGGGCCGGCACCAGAAGATCGCCCCTGTGGCGAGGCGGCGGAACCATCTTTGGCCCCAAACCCCGGGACTATTCCTGGCGGCCGCCCTCCAAGGTCAGAAAAGAAGCCCTGCGGGTGGTTTTGACGGCCAAGCTCCAGGCCAAGGAACTGCTGGTCGTGGAGAACTTCAGTCTCGATCAAGTCAAGACCAAAGCTTTTAAGGGGGTCATGGATAAGCTGAGCCTGTCCAAGGCCATCGTCATCACCCCGGCCGAAAACCGGCACCTGGAACTCTCTTGCCGAAATTTGATAAATTTCAAGGTCCTGAGGGTTGACGGCCTTAATTGCTACGATCTTTTAAAGTACGATCAGCTGGTCATTTTGAAAGACAGCTTGGAGCCTTTACAGACGAGGTTAGAGCGATGAGACCCTTTTACGAAATAATTTTGGACGTGGTCATTTCCGAAAACATCACCAAAATGGTCACTGAATTTAATAAATACACCTTACGGGTGGCCAAGGACGCCAACAAGTATGAGATCCGCCAGGCCATCGTGGTGGGTTTTGATATTAAATCCCAGGACATCAAGTCCATCAAAACCCTGATCTGCCACGGCAAACCCAAACGTTTGGGCCGTTACCATGGTCACCAGCCTGACTGGAAAAAGGCCGTAGTGACCTTAAAGCCTGGCATTGTCCTCCCCTTGGCCGCCATCGAGTCCTAGAGCGGCCCTCTAGGCCTCAAGTTAATCAGCTTAATCAGCTGGCCGCCATTGAGTTTTAGAGCGAGCCTCTGGGCCTCAAGTTAATCAGCAGGCCGCCATTAAGTTTTCTGACTTTTATGGCCGGCGCCGGTAATTTTTTTGAAAAAGGCCATTAGGGTTAATCATGCCGATTAAAGAAGTTAAACCAACCTCGCCCGGACGTCGGGCTCAATCATACCCGACCTTTGAGGAGATAACCTCCACTAAACCGGAAAAATCCCTTTTGCGGCCCTTACCCTCGACGGGCGGCCGCAACAATTTGGGACGAATCACCACCAGGTTTAGGGGTGGCGGTCACAAGCGCATGTATCGGCTGATCGATTTTAAGCGCGACAAGCTGGATATCCCGGCTCGGGTGGCCACCATCGAGTACGATCCCAACCGCGGAGCCAGGATTGCCCTGCTTTTTTACAAAGACGGCATCAAGCGCTACATCTTGGCCCCCCAGCATCTTAAAGTTAACGACATGGTCATCAGCTCCAAAACGGCTGACATCAAGCCGGGCAATAGCTTACCCCTGGCCTCGATTCCTTTGGGCACCTTGATCCATAACGTTGAGATGAAACCCGGTAAGGGCGGGCAATTGGCCCGAGGGGCGGGCAACTACGCCCAGCTCATGGCCAAGGAAGGCACCTACGCCCTTTTGAAGCTGCCCTCGGGCGAGACCCGTAAGATCCTGGCCACTTGCCGGGCCACCATTGGCCAGGTCGGTAACCAAGACCACAACAGCGTTTCCCTGGGCAAAGCCGGGCGCTCCCGTCACCTGGGCCGCCGGCCCCACGTCCGGGGCGTGGCCATGAACCCGGTCGATCACCCCTTGGGCGGCGGCGAGGGCCGCAGTAGCGGTGGCCGTCACCCGGTTTCCCCCTGGGGCATGCCCACCAAGGGTTTTAAGACCCGCAAAAAGAACAAAGCCTCAAATAAGTTTATCGTCAAAAGGCGCGGCGGTAAATAAGCCATAAGCCTTGGGCCCTTTTTTTAAAAAAATGCCCAAGGCGGATAAAAAAAAGCCTGAAAAGCCCAAAAGCCTTAAGTTGGTTTTTTGGCCCGAGTCAGTCAATCGTTTGTAAGGAAGGCCAGCATGCCCCGCAGCGTAAAAAAAGGACCCTTTGTCGATAGTCACGTCATGGCCAAAACGGCCGCCGCCGTCGCCGCCGGCGATCGCCGAGTCATCAAGACTTGGAGTCGACGCTCCACCATTTTGCCTGATTTTGTCGGTTTGACCTTCGCCGTTCACAACGGCAAAAAGTTTATCCCCGTGTTCATTACCGAGAACATGGTTGGCCATAAACTGGGTGAATTCTCGCCCACCCGGACCTTTTTTAGTCACGCCGCCGATAAGAAAGCCAAAAAGGCCAAGAAGTAATTGAAAAAAAAGAGGCCAGAGGGCCAGTTGGCCAGAGCTTCAGTTGGCCAGAGGGCCAGAGCTTCAGGTTAAGCGCTTTGGCTTAACTGGTGGCTTTTTTGGCCTGGTCCGGAGCTAGGAGTTTTTCCATGAGTTTACAGAAGAAAAGAAAACGGCACGAGTTAAAGATAATCAAGGCCCGGGCTCGTAAAGAGATCCTCTGCGCCCGGGTGCTTAACCAAAGGGGTTGCCCTGACAAGTTTCGCATCGTGGGCAGGACCATTATCGGTAAATCCGTGGTCAGCGCCTCGGCCATTTTAAAAAACGGCTTAACCAAGGCTTCTTTCGTTTTGAACCGCTGCTTGACGGCGGCCATCGCTCGGGCCACCAATATTAAGGGCTACGACTTGGACGACCTTTTCGTGAAAACGGTCACAATTGATCGGGCTCGGATGCTTAAGCGCATCCACCCGGTCTCCCACGGCATGGCTAAGCACATTCTCAAAAGGTCTTGCCACGTCACCGTGATTGTCTCGCCCAAGCCCAACGCCGTTATCAAGGTCAAGGAAGGCGAAGAGAAAGCTAATTAAGCTATAATTATGAGCCCTAATCTTGGGCTTATGATTATGGCTTAAGCCGGGCTTTATTTTTAGGTGAATTAAGGTCAAGCGATCATGGGCCTTAAATTTGGAGGATAAGTTGGGTCAGAAAACACATCCCTTGGGTTTCAGGCTGGGCGTCATTAAGACCTGGGGTTCGCGTTGGTACGCCCGCCGCGATTACGGCCAGTTGGTGGTCGAGGACAAGAGAATCCGCGACTACGTTAAAAAGAAGCTCGATCAGGCCGGGGTCTCCTTAATCGAAATCGAGCGCTTTGCCAACAAGATCAAGCTTAGGATCCACACGGCCCGGCCCGGCGTGGTCATTGGTAAAAAAGGCGCTGAGATCGAAAACCTGCGTAAGGAACTCGAAAGGCTCATTGCCAAATGGGCTGGGCTTAAAAAAGATCCTCACAAGGACAGCCACAAGGAAGCCCAGGCCGAAAAGGCCGAAGGCCAGGGGGCTCCGGCCGCCGCGGCTGAGGAAAAAAAGGGCCTGACCAAGGATATCATCCTGGACATCGTCGAGGTCAGAAAGCCGGAGATCTCCGCCCAGCTGGTGGCCGAAAACATCGCCCAGCAGCTCCAGCGCCGGGTGGCCTTTAGGCGGGCCATGAAAAAAAGCATGTCCTTGGCTTTCAAGTTTGGGGCCCAGGGCATCAAGATCCACTGCGCCGGCCGTTTGGGCGGAGCCGAGATGGCCCGCCGGGAGTGGTATCGGGAAGGCCGGGTGCCTTTGCACACCCTTAGGGCTGACGTCGATTACGGCTTTGCCGAGGCCAAGACCACCTACGGCATCATTGGCGTTAAGGTTCATATCTTTAAAGGCGAGATCATGACCGGGGCCTCCCTGGACGCCGATCTGGCCCAGAGCTAGCTCTGGGCCTGAGCCCAAGATAGCCCAAAACCGTAAATTTTTTGTCAAGGCTTTTTTAAAAAAGCCCTCAATAACATCAAGATTAAGAGAGACAAATCATGTTGTCCCCCAAAAGAAGCAAATACCGCAAGCGTCAAAAAGGCCGCTGGGGCGGGCCGGCCAAAGGCGGAGCCAGTTTGGACTTTGGTCGTTTTGGCTTACAGGCCCTTAGCCGCGGCTACATGACCGCTCAGCAGATTGAGGCGGGCCGCGTGGCCATTAACCGCCACGTCAAGCGCGGTGGGCAGCTCTGGATCAGGGTTTTTCCGGACAAGCCGGTTTGTAAAAAACCCACCGATTCCCGTATGGGCAAAGGCAAAGGCACCCCCGAGGGTTGGGTGGCCTTGATAAAGCCAGGCCGGGTGGTCTTTGAGATGGACGGGGTCAACGAGCAGACCGCCCGCGAGGCCATCAGGTTGGCCGCCAACAAGCTGCCTTTTGCTACCAGGTTTATCGTCAGGGGGGAGATCCTATGAAAGTCACCGCTATCCGCGAACTGGACGACCAGGGCTTGCTGGCCTTGGAAAAGCAGCTGCGCCGTAACCTGTTCGATTGGCACTTTAGGACGGCCCGGGACAAGACCCACCTTCTAAGGGAATACCGTAGGGACATCGCCAGAGTCCTGACCATTGCCACCGAACGTGGTCTAAAAGTCTCTAAAAATTTTAAAAAAGACAAAAAAGAATCGTCAGAGTCTTAACCATCGCCCCCGAGCGTGGCGTCTTTGAGCCCAAAGATCATATAAATACCAAGGGGTAACCAGCAGTGGAAGTTATCAGACGTTCAAACCAGACCATAACCGGCGTGGTCGTCTCCGACAAGATGGATAAGACGGTGGTGGTTTTGGTTAACCGCTTAGTCAAACATCCCGTTTACAAAAAATATATTCGTCGTAGGTCAAAATTCATGGCCCATGACGAGGGCAACGCGGCCCGCATGGGTGACACGGTCGAGATCATCCAGTCCAGGCCCCTGTCTCGTCTAAAGCGCTGGAGACTTACCAAGATCGTGGCCCGCCAGGCCTAGATAATGGCCCGGCCCTTAAAAAAAAATTTAGCCCCAAGGCTCAAATTTTTTTAAAGGCCCTGGAAACAAATAGGTCACGACCGGTGGCGATTTTTCAAAAAAAAGTCCTGGCCGCCGGGACCAACCGATAGGAAAGGAGGCCGCTCTTTTAAGCCCTTGGGCTTTAAGGAAGGCGGATTACCATGATACAACCGGAAACTAGGTTGACCGTGGCCGATAATTCTGGGGCCAAACAGGTCTATTGCATAAAGGTGCTGGGCGGAAGTCGCCGTAGGTACGCTTCATTGGGCGACATCATCGTCGTCTCGGTTAAGGAAGCCCTGCCTGGCTCCAAGGTAAAAAAAGGCGATAAGTACAAAGCCGTGGTGGTCAGGACGGCCAAGGAAGTCGGACGACAGGATGGCTCCTTTATCAAGTTTGACGACAACAGCGCTGTTTTGATAAACAATGCCAGGGAACCCATCGGCACCCGCATTTTCGGGCCAGTGGCCCGCGAATTGAGGGGACGCCGCTTTATGAAGATTGTTTCCTTGGCTCCCGAGGTGATCTGATGGCTAGATCTATTTTTCGAAAAAATCCCTATAAAAATCCCGATGGTCACCGAATTTGTCGCTTTAGGAAAGGCGACAAGGTCGAGGTCTTAAACGGCCGCTCCCGTAAAAAGGTCGGCGAGATCTTGGAGATCCGCACCAAGCAAGGACAACTCATGGTTCAGGGGGTCAACCTGATCACCCCGGCCAGGTTCAAGCCTAAGGAAAAAGATAACACCCCGGAAAAGAAAATCGAGGCGCCCATAGCCGTTTCCAACGTGGCCTTGATTTGCCCCCTTTGCATGAAAATGACCAAGGTGCTTTACCAATTTAGCGAGCCCGACCAGTACTATGGCCGGCCTAAAAAGATTCGGGTTTGCAAAGCTTGCAAAAAGCCCCTAGACAACAAATAATGGGCCAAAGCCAAGCCCAAAGCCCGGCCCAGGGCCGGCCTGGGCCCATTAATCGGCCTTAAAAAATCTCCAAGGCCCTAAGGTCCATCGGGAGCGCCCGAAGGGACGCCAGAAAAAAGCCCCGGCGAAGAAAAAAAAAGCTCGCATTGGGCCTGGTGGCCAAATAGCCCAGCCAAAGGATTGGAAGTAAACAAAAATGCCTAGATTCAAGGAACACTACGAAAAAAACGTCGCCCCCAAACTGCTCAAAGAGTTTGGCTACAAAAACGTCAACCAGGTGCCCAGGATCCTCAAGGTCACCCTGAACATGGGCTTGGGCGAGGCCATCCAAAACAACAAGATCCTTGAGTCGGCCGTCAACGAGCTGACGGCCATAAGCGGCCAGAAGGCCATCATCACCAAGGCCCGCCGCTCCATTGCCGCCTTTAAGCTTAGGGAGGGCATGCCCATTGGGGTCATGGTCACCTTAAGGCGCGAGCGCATGCACTTTTTCCTGGACAAGCTTTTAAACATCGTCTTGCCTAGGGTCAGAGACTTTCGCGGGGTTAGCCCCAAGGCCTTTGATGGCCGGGGTAACTATACCCTGGGCCTCAAAGAGCAGATCATTTTTCCGGAAATCGATTACGACAAGATCGATAAGATAAAAGGCCTTAATATCTCCATAGTTACCTCGGCAAAGACCGATGACGAGGCCCGTTTTCTTTTGGCCGAGTTGGGCATGCCCTTCCGCAAGCCCGGCCAGCACTAATGGCCGCAAAGGGCCCTATTGGTGCCTACGTTTTAGCTTAAGTTGACTCATTTTTTTAAAAAATGAGTTCTTAAAGGAGTAAAGGGATGGCCAAGACCTCCATGATCGTCAAAGCGGCTAGACCGGCTAAGTTTTCCAGCCGGGCCTACCACCGTTGTCCCATTTGCGGCCGTCCGCGGGCTTACCTGAGGAAGTTTAATCTCTGCCGCATTTGCTTTCGTAACATGGCCCTAAACGGTGAGATTCCCGGCGTGGTCAAAGCCAGCTGGTAAGCCGCTTTTAGGCCCAAGCCCTAATAATTTTTGGACCCGCCCTCATCAGCCCAGGGTCCCAGAAGCACTCCCCTGGTCTTTGGGGGGGAACCTTTTAGAGAGTTATCCAAATGACCATGACCGATCCCATTGCCGATTTGCTGACCCGAATTCGCAACGCCTTAACCGCCCGTCACGACCGGGTCGAGGTGCCGGCTTCCAGACTAAAGGTGGCCATCGTGCGCATCCTCAAAGACGAGGGTTTTATTAAAAACTTTAAGGTCAGCCGGGATAACAAGCAGGGCCAGATCAAGATTTTT
>JAITJP010000004.1 GCA_031278835.1 Deltaproteobacteria bacterium | reverse complement strand
ACGAAACAAGTATTTGAAAAACAAATTTTTGGCCAGAAAGCCGGGCGAAAAGGTTAAATTGGGCCTTTTTTAAAGCCAAAGGCCCTGGCCCCAGAGCTGGCCGCTTTTCGAGGCTTGGGACCATTTTCGTGACCGGGGGGGGAGATATTCTTGGCTAATTATGGCAGGTTAATCAAAATCCTTGGTTATTGGGGTCTGATGATGGGGTGTGGGCTTGGCTGAGCGAAAATAAATCCGCCCGGGTGGGTTGGCCTGGCCAAGGCGCCTTAGTTTTAGGGGCTTGGACGAGAGAATTTTTTTACAAAAATAAGGACTTTTCGTTAAAGTGGTTAAGGGTTTTTGGCTAAGAACTTAAAGGCTTGAGGCAAACAGCTTTAGGGGCAGGGCCTGGGGGCCTTTGGCCTGTGGTCAGGCGGCCTGTGGTCAGGCGGCCTGGGGTCAGGCGGCCTGGGGTCAGGTTGAGGGGGTCAGGTGGGCGGGCGGGAGAGTCGAACGAACTTGGGAAATAAAATTTTTTTTTGGGCAGGGGGGTTTGGGAGTCAAGAAAGCCAGTTAATTTGTCGATTTGGGCTGTAAGGGGCTGGGCGGATTGGGCCAATTTGTCATGATTTATAAGGGATCCTGGAGTTTAATTTGGTTGGCCTGTTGCTAAACGCTTGTCAAATGTGATATTAAATTTGAGCCCGCCTGAGTGGTGGGTCAGTTTTTGGAAGCGTTTTTGGGGTGAGCGCCCTGGGGACCTAGTTTTCTGGTTTTTGGGAAGAGTTTATGTCAAAGAATTTATTAATCGTTGAATCACCGGCCAAGGCCAAAACAATTGGCAAATATCTGGGGCCCGACTTTGAAGTCGTGGCTTCGGTGGGGCACATCATAGATCTACCACGCAAGCGGCTGGGCGTGGACATTGACAATAATTTTAGGCCAGAGTATGAGCCCATCGAGGGTAAGCAAAAAGTCATTAACGAACTTAAGCGGGCGGCCAAAGGCAAAGACGTGGTCTTTCTGGGTCCTGACCCGGATAGGGAAGGCGAGGCCATCGCTTGGCACATCGCCGATAGTTTGGGCTTGGATAAGTATAATTTTAAAAGGGTTTTGTTTCACGAGTTAACCCCCCAAGCCATTAAGGAAGCCATTAACGATCCCGTGACTTTATCGCAAAATCGCTTTGACTCCCAGCAGACCCGAAGGATTTTGGACCGTTTGGTTGGCTATCTCATCTCGCCCATTCTCTGGGATAAGTTAAAGCGCGGACTTTCGGCCGGACGGGTTCAATCGGTGGCCCTTAAAATTTTGGTCGAACGGGAAAGGGCCATCCAGATCTTTGTCCCGGTGGAGTATTGGTCGGTTACCGGGTATTTCGAAAGCCATGGGCTGCCCTTTGAGGCCCCGCTCCACTCCCAGGGCGATAAAAAAATCGAGCTAAAAACCGGCCATGAAGCCGATGAAGTGGTTAAGGCCGTGACCGGGGAGGAATTTACCGTAGGCGAAGTCTTGGCCAAGGATCGCAAACGCTCCCCCTACCCGCCTTTTACCACCTCGACTTTGCAGCAAGCCGCCTATCATCAGCTTAGACTTGATCCCACCAAGACCATGAAACTGGCCCAGCAGCTCTATGAGGGCGTGGAACTGCCCACGGGCACGGTCGGCTTAATCACCTACATGCGTACCGACTCGGTTAGGATTAATCCCCAGGCCGGCAGCGAGGCCCAAAATTACGTCAAAAGCAAGTTTGGCCCAGAGTACGCCCCGGACACGCTTAATTTTTACAAAAATAAAAAAGGCGCCCAGGACGCCCACGAAGCGGTCAGACCCACCTCGGTGGGCAGAACGCCCGAGAGTTTAAAGGGCAAAATGAATCCACAGTTGTGGGATCTCTATGATTTGATTTGGCGAAGATTCGTGGCCAGTCAGATGTCCTCGGCCGTTTATAAACAAACCACGGCCAACCTTGAGGCCAAGGGTTACCTTTTTAGGGCCACGGGCTCCGTCATTGTTTTTAACGGCTTTTTGGCCGTTTACGCCGCCGACAAGGAAGATGACAAAAAGGTCTTGCCTGCCCTGAGCCCAGGGCAAAAACTCATTCCCCAAAAAATCGTCCCCAAACAGCACTTCACCCAACCCCCGGCCCGCTTTAACGAAGCCACCTTGGTCAAAGAACTTGAAGAAAGGGGCATTGGTCGGCCCTCGACTTACGCGTCCATCATCTCGGTTTTAAGGGAAAAGGAGTACGTCGAGGGCAAAAAAGGCCAGCTCAAACCAACGGAAATGGGCATGATGGTCAACGATTTATTGGTCAATTGTTTTCCCAAGATCATGGACGTGGCCTTCACGGCCGACTTGGAGGAAGACCTGGACGAAATCGAGGAAGGCAACACCGCCCACATCGAGGTCTTAAACAAGCTTTACTCGGCCTTGGCCGCGAGTTTGTCCACGGCCAAGGAAAACATGCCCAACGTCAAGATTACCGGGATTCCGGTGCAAATCCCCTGCCCGACTTGTCATCTTGACGATCGGATGGTTATCCGCTACGGGCGAAACGGCTTTTATCTCTCGTGCGGTCACTGCGGCCAGACCACCGACTTTTCCAGAGACGACAAGGGAGTTCCGCAACCGGTGGCCCCGGTTTCCTTAAACGAAGAAGTTTTTTGCGAAAAATGCGGTAAGCCCATGGTGGTAAAAAAAGGCCGTTTTGGCACCTTTTTGGCTTGCGCCGGTTACCCGGACTGTCGAAACACCAAACGGCTGACCACCGACGAAAACGGCGAACACAAGGTCAATATCGTGGAGGCCCCGCCCTTACCCGAGGGCCTTGACCCCATCTGCCCCCAATGCGGCAAAGAGCTTTTGGTCAAACAAACCAAGCGCGGCGGCTGGTTTATCGCCTGTTCCGGTTACCCCAAGTGCACCTTCGCCCTTTCCATGCCCACTGGGGTAAAATGTCCAAAGAAAGATTGTCCTGGTTCGATTGAGGAAAAAAACTCTAAAAAAGGCCCTTTTTTCAGCTGCAATGAGTATCCCAAGTGTCGGGTCATCTTGCGAGGCCTTCCCATCAAAGAAAAATGCCCCGATTGCGGCAATGACTACTTGGTGGAATCCAGCCAGGCGGCCACCAAGGGCCAAAAGCTATGCCCCAACCCCAGCTGCCCCACCAACGAGTATCTGGAAGAAGGAAAAACCCCGCCGGCTTGGTATGAAGCCAGAAGCTACACCAAAACCACCACGGCCAAGTCAAGGCCGGCCAAAAAAGCCCCTACCAAGACGACCAGGAGCAAAAAAACCGCCGCCCCAGCGGCCGACCAGGCTTAGGACTGGCCTTTTTGGTAAAGTTTAGCCCAACCCAAAAAAAGCGCGAGCCCCCTGGTCGCGTTTTTTTTTTGGCTGGGGGTAAAAATCAGTGCCCAGGGACTCGGACTTCGCAGGGAACGTTGGTTTGGCATAGTCCGCAGCCGTAGGCCCCGCTAAGATCCGGGGACTTTTCTTTGATAATGGCTTTGGTGGAATTCAAAAATCCCTGGCATAAGTTTTTGTCATGGCCGGCGCTGGAAATGGCCCCGACCGGGCAGCGTTTGGCGCATTTATGGCAGGATCCTTTGGAGTAAAAAAGGCAATACTCATAGGTTTGGCTATAGGACCTGGGGGTTACCGGTAGGCGGCAATTGACGATGACCGTACCCAAGCGGTGGGCCTTACCGACCTTGGTAATCAAGGCGTCACAGAGTCCGAAGGTGCCCTGCCCGGCCACGAAAGCGGCGTGGCGGTGTGACCAAGTCGAGGCCAACTGAAAACGCTCATGGGGGTAGACGGTAAAATCGTTCAAGTGGTCCGGAACCATGGCCAGATAGCCCAGGTTCATTAAGTAGCCGGCCAGGTGCTCGCACAGGGCCCCCACGATTTGCTCGTGATAAAAGCGGCTCCTAATCCAGCGCTCGGCGGGAAAACCGCTTGAGGCCTTTTGATCCTGGATGGTTTCTGGGGTTTGGGGGCAGACCATAACCAGCACGGAGAGTTGGCCGGCCATGATTTGGCTTTGGGGAAAGGCTTTTTTAAAGGCCTCCAGGGGTTGCCAATGCCTTTCCCCGGCGGCCTGGGCTATTTTCTCCCAATAGGCGTCATCCCCGGCCGCCACGCCCAAAAAGGGACTGGCGTAGGCTTTTTCGGGCTTTTCGGTTGAGCGATTGTCGTTGGCCGGCCCATCCATGAAAGAGGCGGCCTCCCTTTCTAAGAGATTTAAGACCCCTTGGCTCTCCAAAGACCTTTGATTCACGGATAAGTGAACCATGATAACACCACCTCGGCTAAATACTGACTAAAGATAGACTTTAACGTCAAAACTCACTCATTTTACCATCAGCCCCAAAAAGCCTCCCAGAGCCCCTGAGACGAGCGGTAAGCCCCTGAAGCTATAAATATGTCCATTTTGGCCAACGCGCCCCGCCACGGGCTTATAAAGGGCCTTTACGAGGGTTTTTTCGCCTGACCCGTGAGTGGCTTTTTTAGGGCTGGCCGGAAGGGGCCTTTGGTTTTAAAAAAAAACTTGACCGGCCTGGACTTTTCTGGGCAATCTGGTCTGCCGCTCTGGACTTTAAATTCCCGCCCGTGTAGAATCTAATCCGCCAAGTCTGGGGCTCCAGGCCTAGGGCCCCAGGCCAGCCATGGGCCGACCTAGTTTAATAACCAAAAAAAACTCATATATGTCATATTTTTCAGAAAAAAGTATTACATAAAATATATTTAGCGCTAAATATCTAACTTATAAGTTTAGAAAAACTTGTATCGTAAGTTACTGTCTTGTATATGAAAAAATTTTTGCTCAATACGCTCAAATTATCCTTCGAAGCCTGGATGATACAAGTAAAACTTACGGTCCCGGCCTTGATCTTGGTTCGTTTTTTGATGTGGTTTAACATTCTTAGCTACATCTCCATGCCCTTTGAGCCAATCATGGCTCTAATCGGCCTGCCCAAAGAAATGGCCTTTGTTTGGGTTTCGGCCATGTTGACCAATAACTATACGGCCCTGGTCATCTTCGTAAACATCTTGCCGGTGACCGGGCCCATAACCGTGGCCCAGGCGACCATCTTGGGCTCCATAATCCTGATCGCCCATAACTTACCGGTGGAGGGCGGCGTTTGCCGCGGGGCCGGGGTCTCGCCTTTACGGGTAACGGTTTTTAGGATCCTTTCGGCCATCGCCTTTGGCCTTATGGTCATTCAAATCTGTCGATGGTTCGGTCTGGGGCAAGAAAAAGCCGAGTTTATCGTGACTTTTTCGGCCGACCCCTTACCGCCTTGGGGCCTGTGGCTTTGGAGCTCCATAAAATCTCTGGCGGCCATTTTCGCCATCGTTTGGTTCCTACTGGTCTTGATGGCCGTCATGCGTAAAATAGGCCTAATAAAAATCTTTACCCTGTTTCTTAGCCCGATCATGCGCCTTTCCGGCGTGGGCCAAAAAGCCACCATGATTACGGTCATCGGCATGCTCCTGGGTTTGGCTTACGGCGGCGGTTTAATTATAGCTGAAAGTAAATCCGGGAACATACCCAAAGACGACATCTACGGCTCAATCATCCTAATGGCCATCTGCCACTCGCTTTTGGAGGACACCATCCTACTGGCTTCCATGGGTGGGAGCATGTGGGGGCTATTGGTGGGACGTTTAATTTTCGCCGTTCTCTTGGCCGGTCTGGTCATACGTTTGGCCAAGCGCCCCCCGGCCAGGGCCATCTTGATTGGCAAAAAATATTACGCCTAAATTCGGCCAAAAAATAAAAACAAATTTTTTTAAAGCCCACGCCATGGATCGGGCGGCCCTTTCGAGGCCCCTAGTTTGAACCCAGGAAAATTTAAATCAATCGCATGAAAACCAGAAACCTTTACATAGTCACCTATGGCTGCCAAATGAACGTTTACGATTCCACTTGCCTGGGAACCTTAATGAAAAAAAGGGGCTGGAAACTGGCCGAGAAGCCAGAGGGGGCTGATTTTATTTTTTTAAATACCTGCTCGATTCGCGAAAAAGCCGCCCGACGGGTCATCGGACACCTTAATCGTCTAAAGGCCCTAAAGCAAAAAAATCCGGCCTTGATTCTGGGCGTGGGCGGCTGCGTGGCCGAGCAGGAAGGCCAAAAACTTCTAAAGCAAGTACCTTGGCTAAACTTGGTCGTGGGTCCTGGGCGCCTTGGCGAAATACCCCAGTTGTTGGAAAACCTTACTTCCGACATGCCGCCCATAGTTTTATCGGGTCAAGCCCCTTTAATGACCGAGCCGGCCGCCTCGGAGCCCCAAGACCACCGGGCTTTGGCCAGTTTTAAGGATTTTGAGCCGGGCCCGAGTCCCATCAGTTCCTTTTTGACCATCATGACCGGATGCGACAATTACTGCGCCTATTGCGTGGTTCCTTATCTGCGGGGCCGGGAGACCTCCAGGCCCAAGGAAGAAATTTTGGCCGAGGCCAGAAGTTTGGTTAATCGAGGCAGCCTGGAATTAACTTTACTCGGTCAAAACGTCAATTCCTATGGCCGCCCCGGCCATCGAGGGGGCCAAGATTTCGTGGAACTCTTAACCGAGGTGGCCAATATTCCCCACCTGGAGCGCTTAAGGTTTACCACCTCGCACCCCAAAGATTTTCCCCCGGCCTTGGTGGACCTTTTTGGCCAATTGCCCAACCTATGCGAACACTTGCATTTGCCGCTCCAGGCCGGCTCGGATCGAATTCTGGCGGCCATGGGCCGCCGTTACGACTCGGCCCACTATCTCTGGCTGGTTTCGGCCCTTCGGGCGGCTTGCCCCAATCTGGCCCTGTCAACCGACATAATCGTGGGTTTCCCCGGGGAAACGGAACAAGAGTTTAACCAAACCGTAAAAATGCTGGAAAGCATAGGCTTTGATTTTATTTTTTCTTTCAAATACAGCGATCGGCCCATGACCAAGGCCAATTTATTGCCCGATAAAATCGAAGAAAAGGAAAAACAAAGGCGCCTGGCTCACCTTCAGGCCGTTCAAAAAGCCATTACCTTGGAAAAACATCAAGCCCTAATTGGCCAGAGCCTGGAAGTGCTGGTCGATGGCTTTGGCCGAAACCAGGGTCAACTCTCGGGCCGGAGCCGTGATCTTAAACTGGTTCATTTCGACGGCCCGGAAAGCCTGATGGGCCAATTGGTCATGGTTAAAATTCTTGAGGCTTGGCCGGTAAGTTTAATTGGCGAATTAAATTCCAATCAAAAAAAGGCCCTTCAAAACCTCAATTAATCACCCCTTTTGGCCCCCCGGGAGGCCAAATTTTTCTCGATTGATTGAACCATTTTTTTATTTTTTATTTCCCACAAGGAACGGTCAGATTGTCATGATTGAGCGCTACCAAAGACCGGCCATGGCTTCCATTTGGAGCTTACAAAACCAATACGCCACTTGGCTGGAAGTGGAACTGGCCGTCGTCAAAACCCAGGCCGAGATGGGTCTTATCCCGGCCGGGGAAGCCGAGGAGATCGTCAAAAAAGCCAGCTTTGACCCGGCTAGGATCGCCCAAATCGAGGCCCAGGTCAAACATGACGTCATCGCCTTCGTAACCGACGTTGAGGAAAGGGTGGGCCCGGCCGCCCGGTTTTTTCACTATGGGCTGACCTCCTCGGACGTATTGGACACCTCGCTTTCCCTAAGATTGGTCCGGGCTTCCTCTTTGATTCGTCAGGACTTGGTCTCTCTCATTGAAGCCTTACGGACCCGGACCTTGGAATACCAAGACACGCCCACCATCGGCCGTAGCCACGGCATCCACGCCGAACCCACCACCTTTGGTCTAAAACTGGCCTATTTCGTGGCCGAGTTTAAAAGAAATCTAAAACGCTTTGACGAGGCCGTGGAAGAAATTTCGGTGGGACAAATTTCCGGCCCGGTGGGCAATTACAGCTCCGTCTCGCTTTGCCCGGCCTTGGAAGAAAAGGCCCTTTCGAAACTTGGCTTAAAACCCACCCCCATCAGTAGTCAAGTCATCTCCAGAGACATCCATGCCCAATATTTTCAAGTCCTGGCCCTGATGGCCACCTCGATTGAACACCTGGCCGTGGAAATTAGACTTCTGGCCAGAACCGAGGTGGCCGAGGTCGAGGAAGCCTTTGGCCAAGGTCAAAAAGGCTCATCGGCCATGCCCCACAAGAAAAACCCAATTTTATCGGAAAATCTCTCCGGTTTAGCCCGCGTGGTCAGGGGCCTGGCCCAGGCGGCCTTGGAAGACGTTATTTTATGGCACGAAAGGGACATCAGTCACTCCTCGGTGGAAAGGCTAATCGCCCCCGACGCCACGGTCCTGGTCGATTTCATGCTAAGCCGCCTCAAGGGCCTAATCTCTGGCCTGGTGGTCAAGCCCGAAAAAATGCTTGACAACCTTAATCTCACCGGTGGATTGTATAATTCCCAAGAAATTCTCCTGGCCCTTTGCCGTTCCGGCTTATCCAGGGTGGCCGCCTACGCCTTGGTTCAAGAAAAAGCCCTGGCCGCCGCCGCTGGCCAGGGTGATTTTAAAAAGCTCATTCAAGAAGATCCGGCCATCGCCGAGCGCCTTTCGCCCGAGGAACTGGAGTCGATTTTTAGTCTCCACCGCTTTAGCCGCCATACCTCGGAGATCTTTCGCCGAATTGGCCTTATCTAGCCCCCCTAGGCCAAATTAAGCCAATCCAAGGCCCAATGCTTTTTTTTTCCTCAAGACTTAATTTTTCCCAGGCCCAGAAAAAAAATTAAAAAAAAACCGGCCCAGCCCCTGAGCGGGTCCGACCCAAAGCAGCGCTCAAATCTTATTTTAGGTGACGATTATAGATGACCAACCAAGAGCCGCCCCGGCCGCCCCAAACCGACCCAAGCCCTGACCCAAGCCCTGACCCAAGCCCTGACCAGCGAAAGCCAGCCTCAGACCAGAGCCAATGGCCCAAAGGCCCAAACCACGTGGCCATAATCATGGACGGAAACGGCCGCTGGGCCAAGGCCAGGGGCCTTAGCCGCTCCGAGGGGCATAAAGCCGGGGCCGAACCGGTCCGAACGGTTCTAAAGGCCGCCCATAGACAGGGGGTGCGCTATCTAACCCTGTACACCTTTAGTACCGAAAACTGGGGCCGCTCCAAAGAAGAAATCGACAATCTCTTTGAGCTTTTAATCAGCTACGTTGATTCCGAGACCAGGGAACTTCTGTCCTCCGGGGTACGCCTCAAGGCCATGGGCGATCTGGCCCGCCTGCCCCTAGCGGCCCAAAAAGCCCTAAGCCAGGCTGAAAAATTAACCGGCCTCAATACCGATCTGACCCTAACCCTGGCCCTTTCCTACGGCAGCCGGGCCGAACTAATCGAGGCGGCCCGCAAGCTGGCCAGCTTGGCCAAAAACGGCCAACTGGATCCCAGCGCCATTGACGAAAACGAATTCGCCAAAAACATGTGGTCCTCGGAACTGCCCGACCCGGATCTTTTAATTCGCACGGGCGGCGACAAACGAGTTTCAAACTTCCTACTCTGGCAATTGGCCTACTCTGAACTGTACTTTACGGAAACCCTCTGGCCTGATTTTGGCGAAAAAGATTTCCTGGCGGCCCTGGCTGATTTTCACGGCCGCCAGCGCCGCTTTGGCCGGACCGATTAAAACTAAAAAAAATTTTTGGCTAGCCAAAAAATTTAAAAACGCGAGGTAATTTATGCCCAAAGTCGTTTCCACCGAACTGGCCCCGGCGGCCATCGGGCCCTACTCCCAAGCCCTAATTTCCGGCCAGACCATCTATGTTTCCGGACAATTGCCCCTTGACCCCAAAACCGGCCAGATGCCCGAAAAAGCCGCCGATCAAGCCAAACAATCGCTTAAAAACATTCAGGCCATTATTGAAGCCGCCGGCAGCTCTCTCCAAAAGGTCCACAGGGTGGGGATTTTCATGACCGATCTGGCCGAGTTTGCCGCCGTCAACGAGGTCTACGCCAGCTTTTTTACCAAAGATTTTC